>NZ_JBWKWP010000012.1:0-213176 GCF_059422285.1 Curvibacter sp. GW821-FHT01G03 | reverse complement strand
TATTTAACAGCCTTAGCGATGAAGAGCAAGCAGTAGTAGCTGAGTTTGTGAAGGCCGGTGGTTGCGTCCTCACGTGGGGCCAAACAAATCGTGCTCCCATTTCAAGCGCCGCCATTGAATCATTAATTCAGAGAGAGGTCTTGTCGACATCTGTCACTGCAGACTTAATGCGAGAGACATTCGTCCTCGATCCAGCATTATTTGATATAGGAGTCCAACGTGCCAAAGCACTTTCGAACGCCTAACCAGCCACCCCGACACCTAAATAATCCGCCCACCACTGCATCAACTTGATCCGCTCCGCCATGTAGGTTGTTCGGTGGTACGCGGCCCGAATTTCGTTTTGCTCTTTGTGCGCCAGTTGCCGCTCGATCACATCGGGGTTCCAGCCATGCTCATTTGCCACGGTTGAGAACAGCGCCCTGAACCCGTGGGCAGTGGCAATGCTTTTGTACCCCATGCGAGCAAGTGCTGAATTGAAGGTGTTCTCGCTCAGGGGCTTGCTGGGATATACCGGGCTCGGAAGCACCAGATCACGCCCCCACTGAGGGGCTCCATGGCCTTCACTACCGCAACCGCCTGAGACGACAGCGGCACCCGGTGCTCGGCTCTCATCTTCATGCGCTCCGCAGGTATGCCCCCTCAAGGCATTTCAATGACCGGCGACGTCCATTGTGAATACCAACCTGTTGCCAAATGGGTCGAGCACTTGCATGTCTCGGCTGCCCCATGGCGTCACATTCACCTCTGGAACAAAGTTCCCATAAGGGCGCGTCAGCAACTCTGCATGCAGGGCATCCACGTCGGCCGTGGGAATGCGCAATGCGGCCCCAGGGCAAGCATCGCCATGGTGTTCAGAAAGATGCAAGACGCAGCCCTCACGCGACAGTTGCAGGTACAGAGGCAAGTTCTCGGCAAAGCGGTGCCGCCAATCGATGCGAAAACCAAGCCATTCCACATAGAACGCCAAAGCCTTGGACTCGTCGAAACTTCTCAAGATGGGAATCGAGGCTTGCAGGGTGCTTGGCATGGGCGCGATTGTCTGATGGAAGGGGAAAGCAAGGCAATCGGCTCGGTGGCTATGGCGGTCTGCGGGCATCGGGCAGTTTGAGGTTGGCAGCCCCCTTGGCCCTTGGTTTCAATCCCGTTACCCTCTGCTGGCCGCAGCAGCGATGGACCGCCGCCCGGGCGCGCCATGGGCCGTGCTGCGTGATCGACGCCAAAGGAGATCGATAGCCATGACTTCACAACGCCTGGCCGGGCTTCGGGTGCTGATCACCCAGTCCACCGAATTCATGGGCCCCACGCTGTGCGAGGTGTTTGCCGAGCACGGGGCCGTGGTGCTGGCCGATGAGCGCCCCTTGATGGATCCCGAAGCCCCGGCCCGCCTGGTGGCCGAGCACGGGCCCATTGATGTGCTGGTGGCCAATCTGGCGGTGCCGGCGCCCAGCACGCTGGCGCACCAGGTCAGCGAGCAAGAGTGGCGCGACACCTTTGCCGCCCTGGTCGATCCGCTGCCCCGGCTTTGCCAGGCAGTGCTGCCGGCGATGATGGCCCGGCGCAGCGGCCGGATCCTGGTGATGGGCAGCGCGGCGGCCCTGCGGGGCATGAAGCGCGCCTCGACCTACAGCGCCGCGCGGGGGGCTCAACTGGCCTATGTGCAGGCCCTGGGGGTTGAGGTGGCGCCGCACAACATCCAGGTCAATGCCATTGCCCAGAACCTGGTCGAGAACCCGACCTACTTCCCGCCCGAGGTTCAGGCCGACCCGCGCTTTCAGGAGCGGCTCAAACGCGAGGTGCCGCTGGGCCGCCTGGTGAGTGCGCGCGAAGATGCCGAGTTTGCCGCCTACCTGTGCAGCGCGCCCGCAGCCTGTTTTGTGGGGCAGGTGTTTCCGGTGTGTGGCGGGTGGGTGGGGCGCTGAGGGTGACCAATGCCCGATCGAAGGCCACTGAGCCCGCCACGACAGGCCTGGCGACCGAGCCTCGGCGAAGGTGCCCGTCCGGGCATGACATGAAGCCAGCCCCCACATGCCCCCGCCTCATGCCACAATTTGAAACATGAACACGACACTCCCCCTCCGAGCCCTTGGGGTTCTTTTCGGCCTCCTGCTGGTTCGCACCGCCTGCTGTGCGAATGCCGTCAACACCCAGACCCAGTCTGTGCCCACTCTGGATGAGATCGGGCTCACGGGCCTGGTGACCCTGGTCGGGGTGGTGGCCGGCGTGGTGATCCGGCGGCGTGGAAAAAAGAAGTGAGGCGACCGGCCCCTGAGAGCGCACCATGAGTCCGCAGACCCTTGTCTGGGTGCGCGTGCTGTATGCGGGCAGCCTGCTGGGCCTGCTGGCGTTCTTTCTGTTGTGGGAGGACGGCCAGCCACGCCAGGCCTTTGGCACCGCCCGCGCCCGTTGGCGCCATGTGGGGCGCAACCTGGGTCTGTTTGTCTGGGTGGTGCTGGGGGCCGACTACCTCGCCGGCCAGTGGCTGGTGTCCTCTCAAAGCCTGCTGTTGCGCAGCACGGACTGGGGACTGAACCTGGCACAACACCTGCCGCTGGCCGCGCAATGCGGGCTGGCCTGGTTGGCCTCCGACCTGCTGGATTACGGGGTGCATCGGCTGAGCCACCGGGTCGGCCTGCTGTGGCGCTTTCATGCCGTGCACCACAGCGATTCGCATCTGGACGTCAGCTCCGGCCTGCGCACCCACCCGGTGGACACCGCCGTGCATGTGCTGGCCACCCTGGGCCTTTACGCCGTGTTGGGCCTGCCGCTGTGGATCGAGGGGCTGCGCGCCATCGTCTGCAATGCGCTGAGTCTGGTGCAGCACGCCAACGTGCGCTTTCCAGACTGGGTGGAGAAGCTGAGCCCGGTGCTGGTGACCCCCGCCCAGCACCGTGACCACCACGATGCCGACGCCGACGGCCGCGCCTGTCACTTCGGTCTGTGTCTTTCGGTCTGGGACCACCTGCTGGGCAGCACGCGCCAACCCAGCGCCGAGGGCCCCGCCCGCATAGGCCTGGACAGCCAGAGGGACGAGCGCTGGCAAAGCGTCTGGGGCATGCTGCGAGCGCCGTTCCAGCGGATGCCCGAAGCCTGAGCCCAGATCGCCCATCACCAGGCCTTCCATGCCCTCGACGCCCCTCCCCCAGCCAGGCGGAACGCCAACGTCGAGACGCTCCCTTCGGACCCGCGGCCCAATCTCCTGGGCCCTGGGAATGGCCAGCTTGCTGAGCTGCAGCGCCGCCCAGGCTGACCCCAGCTACTACCTGGTCACGGTCTACGACAACGAGGGCGAGACCAACCTCGACTTTCGCTACTGGACCGTCGAATCCAAGCACCGGCGCCAGATTGTCTGGCCCGAGGTGGGCGTGGGCCATGGCGTCACCAGCCGCTGGTACACCGAGGTGTTTGCCAGCGCGATCGGCCCGGACTTCTGGCAGACACGGGCCGAGGCGCTTCATTGGCAGAACGACTACCTGCTGACCCAAGGGCAGTACCCGTTTGACCTGGCCCTGCACAGCAAGCTGATGTTCAACCACGATGCCGCCGATGGCACCGTGTTCCAGTGGGGGCCGGTGCTGCAGACCGAGGTGGGCCGGCTTCAGCTCAATGGCAATGTGTTCTTTGACCGCACCTTCCGAGCGGCCTCACCGGTGCCGGCCGAGATGAAATACCAGTGGCAGGCCAAGTACCACTGGCGGCCTGGGCTGCAGGTCGGGCTGCAGGGCTTTGGTGAACTGGGCCCCTGGGACCAATGGCTGCCCGCCAGCCGCCAATCCCACCGCGTGGGGCCGGTGCTGACCGGCAGCCTGGGCCTGGGCCGCAAAGAGTCGCTGCGCTACAGCGTGGCCTACCTGGTGGGCAAATCGTATGGGCAGCAGGGGCAGATGGTGTCCGTCAGATTGCAGTACGCGTTCTGACGTTCGGCTGGGCGGCCGGCATGCCTCTGACGCACACGGCGCCAGCCGTATGACGGCCCCGAAAATGATCAAGATCAGATATTCAGTTCTGAATTGCCATTTTGAAGCAACGTATCGAATACGATACATATTGTTTCAAATAGGGAGAGAGACTGAAATGAAGAGCCGTTTCGCCGCACTGGCGTCCATCGTCCTGCTGAGCACCGGATGCTCGTCCATCACGGGTACCACAGGCCAAAGCGTGTCATTGCAGACCCGTGACAAGGCCGGCGCTGAAGTGCCGGGTGCCGCCTGCGAGCTGACCAACAACAAGGGCAAGTGGTTTGTGACCACACCGGGCTCGGTGCAGATCCGCCGCTCCAATGACGACATGCTGGTGCAATGCACCAAGGTCGGCCACGAAACCGGTCAGGCCTCCGTGGTGTCGGACACCAAGGGCTCGATGTTCGGCAACATCATCTTTGGCGGAGGCATCGGGGCCGTGATCGACCACAACACCGGCTCGGCCTACGAGTACCCCACCTTGATCCAGGTGGTCATGGGCCTGGTCACCAAGGTGGAAACCCCCAGAACCGGCACCCCGGGCTCGGGCAGCATCCCGGCAGACGCCGCCCCGTCTCACCCCCAGGGCCTGCCGCAGGCTCAACCGCAGGCCGCCGCCCAGCCGGTAGCTGTGGCCCAACCCCAGCCCCCGGCGCAGGCTCAAGCCCAGGCGCCGGCGGCCACCCCATCCCAGCAGGCCTCGGCCATCGACCTGGCCGCCAGTGCGCCCACACCCGCGGCCTACGCCCAGGTCACGGCCAACAACACCCGTGGGACCGAGGCACGCCTGCTGGAACTCAAGCGCATGCGCGACGCCAACCTGATCAGCCCCGAAATCTACCTGGAACGCCAGCGCAGCATTTTGGACGGCCGCTGAGCCGACTGCGCTGCAGGCCCCGCCCCCACCCACTCAATCCAGTTTCACGTTGGCCTTGGCCACGATGTGGGCAAAGCGCTCTTGCTCGGCCTTCAGGAACTGCCGCGCCGCCTCGGGGGTGCCCGGGTTGATCACGTTGTCTTGCTTGGCCATGGCGGCCTTCACTTCGGGGTCGGCAAAGGCCGCCACCACGGCCTCGTGGATGCGTTTGACCTGAGCCGCCGGCAGCCTGGCCGGGCCCACCACGGCGAACCAGCCCATCACGTCCACCTCGGGGAAGCCCTGCTCGGCAAAGGTGGGCAGCTCAGGCAGCGAGGCCACGCGGCTTTTGCCCAGCACGCCGATGGCGCGCAGGCTGCCGCTTTTGAGCTGGCCCTGCACCGCGGGCACCGCAGCCACCCCCATCTCCAGCTGACCGGCCATGATGTCGGTGATCATGGGGCCCATGCCCTTGTAGGGCACATGACGCACCGGCACGCCCAGGGCGTCGATGACCATCTCGCCGGCCAGGTGGATGACCGTGCCATTGCCGGACGACGCGTAGTTGTGCTCTTCGGGCTTGATCTTCAGAAAGGCCTGCAGCTCTTTGGCGTTGCGGGCGGACACCAGCTTGGGATTGACCACCAACAGAAAGGGTGAACCGCCCACCACGCTGATGGGCGTGATGTCGTTCAGGCTGTCGTAGGGCAGCTTCTTGAACACGCTGGGGTTGACCGCATGGTTGTTCGAGATGAAGGCGATGGTGTTGCCATCGGGTGCCGCCTTGACCAGGGCCGAGGTGCCGGTGATACCGCCGGCGCCCGGCAGGTTCTCGATCACCACAGGCTGGTTCAGGGCCTTGGCCAGGGCCACCTGGGCGGCCCGCACGATGGTGTCGACCCCCGAACCCGGGCCGATGGGCAGGATGACGCGCATGGGCGCCGGGTCGGCCCAGGCCGCACCGGCCAGCATCAGGGCAGCCCCCAGGGCCAGGGAGGCGCGGCGTTTCAGATGGAAGTTCATGGTGTTTGTCTCGATTCTGATTTTTGGCTTCTTGTCGGGGCGAATCCGGTTTCAGCGCTTCAGGGTGGCCAGGACTTCGTCGGTGTGTTCGCCCACCCGGGGCAGGGGGTGGCGCACGCCGGGCCGGCGGCCGCCCATCAACAGGGGCAAGAGCACGGCCTGGGTGCTGCCGCCGTCCTCGGTCTGCATGGGGACCAGCCCACCGCTGGCCAGCAGGTGCTCGTCGTGCACCAGTTGATCAGGGCGCACCACCTTGGCGTAGGGCAGGCCGGCGGCCTTGAGGCGGGCGCACAGGTCTTCGATCTCGCACCCGATGGTGCTCTCGGCCAGGCGGGCGAGCAAGTCGGGGCGCACAGCCACGCGTTGGGCATTGGTGGCCAGGGCCGGGTCGTTGGCCAGGTCGGGGCGGTTCAGCACCGCGCACAGGGCAAGAAACTGCTTGTCGCTCACCGCGCCGATGAACAGCTGTTCGCCATGGGCCACGTCAAAGGTGTCGTACACACTCCAGGCCGACACGCGTGAGGGGAAGGGCGGCGGCACCTCGCCGGTCATCTGGAACTGCTGCATGTGCTGCGAGGCCAGCAGGCAGCAGTTTTCGAACAGGGCACTCTGGATCGCCTGGCCCTGGCCGGTGCGCTCACGCTCGCGCAGCGCGGCCAGCACGCCGATGGCGCCGAACATGCCGCCCATGATGTCGTTGACCGAGGTGCCGGCCCGCAGCGGCCGCCCTTTGGGGCCGGTCATGTAGGTCAGGCCGGCCATGTTCTGCACCACTTCGTCCAGCGCCAGGCGGTCTTCGTAAGGGCCGGGCAGAAAGCCCTTGTGCGACACGTAGATGAGGCCCGGAAACGCGGCCCGCAGCGCCTCGGCCCCCAGGCCCAGCTTGTCCATCAGGCCAGGGCGGAAGTTCTCCAGCAACACGTCGCTCTGGCCGATCAGCTCTTTGGCGGTGGCCAGGCCCTCGGGGGTCTGGATGTCCAGCACCACGCTTTTCTTGTTGCGGTTGAAACTGCGGAAAAAGCCGATGCCCAGGCCGGGCAACTGCCGAGTCTTGTCGCCGCCCGGGGGTTCGATCTTGATGACCTCGGCGCCCAGGTCGGCCAGGATCATGCCGCAGGTGGGGCCCATGACCATGTGGGTGAATTCGATGACGCGGACGCCTTCCAGGGGCAGGCCGGTGCCTTGTGCTGTGTTCATGCCAGTCTCGTTGGGGTGGATATGCAGGGGTGGGGGCTCAGCAGGGCATGGCACCGGCTGGCAGAAAGGTCTTGGGCAGGCCGGCCCGGTGCAGGCTGCCGTGCGTGGCCTCGCCGGCCAGCCAGCCCGTGACCTGGGCCCGCAGGGCCAGCAGGCGCGGCAGGTCGATGCCGGTGGCCACACCGCCGGCTTCGAGCAGAAAGGCCAGGTCTTCGCTGGCGGCATTGCCGCTGGCACCGGGCGCGTGCGGACAGCCGCCAATGCCGGCCAGCGAGGCATCGAAGCGGTTCACTCCCAGCGCCAGCGAGGCGTAGACATTGGCCAGCGCCAGCCCGCGGGTGTCGTGGAAATGACCACACCAGAAGCGCTCGCCCACCAGGCGCAGGGCCTGTTCGAACAGGCGGCTGACCGAGGCCGGGTCGGCATAGCCCACCGTGTCGGCCAGGCTCACGCGGTCGGCACCGGCGTCCAGCAGGGCCTGCATCAGGCGCAGTACTTCGGCGGGCTTCACCTCGCCTTGCAGGGTGCAGCCGAAGGCGGTGCCCACGCCGCCTTCGATCAGGGTCTTGCGGCCCGAGGCATCGCGGGCGGCACGGATGCGGCCCAGTTCGGCCACCACCTCATCGGGGGTCTTGCGCAGGTTGGCCAGGCTGTGCGCATGGCTGGCAGACAACGGCAGCAGCATCAGGTCGGCATCGCCGGCCAGGGCGGCTTCTGCGCCTCGCAGGTTGGGCACCAGCACCGAGGCAAACAGCCCGGGCAAGGTCTTGGCATGGGCCAGCAGCTCGGCGGTGTCGGCCAGTTGGGGCAGCAGGCGGGCCGGCACAAACGAGCCCACCTCGATCTCACGCAGTCCGGCGGCATGGGCCAGATCGATCCAGGCGATCTTCTGCGCCGTGGGCAAAACGGTCTGGATGCTTTGCAGGCCGTCGCGCAGGCCGACCTCGCGGATCACCGCGCGGGGTGGAAGTGGGGTCATGAGGGCTGTCTCCGCGTCTCAAGGACGTGTTTTGAAAGTTCTGAGAGTTTCTAAAATTCCGAATAAAACATCAAATGAAAGATCGGCACCGTTTGAATTCCATAATGGAAACCCTATGAGAGACCTTGACCTGAAAACCCTGCGCCTGCTGGTGGCCGTTTGCGACCTGGGCAACATCAAGGATGCGGCGGCCCAGGAGCTGATCGAGCCCTCGGCCATCAGCAAGCGCATCACCCAACTGGAAGACGCCCTGGGCCTGCAGGTGCTGGTGCGCGGGCGGCGCGGCACCGAGCCCACGCCAGCCGGGCAGGTGCTGCTGGAGCATGCCCGCACGGTGTTGTTCACGATGGAGAAGATCGAAGCCGACATGGCCGGCTTCAAAGGGGGCATTCAAGGGCATGTGCGGGTGGTGGCCAGTGCCTCGGCGATTGCCGAATCGCTGCTGGATGACCTGGCGGGCTTCATGCGCGAGCCCCGGCACCAGAACATCCAGATCGCCATCGAAGAACGGGTCTCCAACGACATCGTGGGCCTGGTGCGCGACGGGGCGGTGTCGCTCGGCGTGTGCTGGAGCCAGGTCGATCTGGGCGGGCTGGAAAGCCGCCCCTACCGCCGCGACGAGCTGGTGCTGGCCGTGCCGCAAGGCCACCCATTGGCCGGGCACCCGGCGCTGCACTTTGAAGACACGCTGGATTTCGAGCACGTGGGGCTGCCGCCGGCCACGGCGGTCTACACCCTGCTGCATCGCTGTGCGGTCAAGGCGGGCAAGCCGCTGAGCTACCGGGCGGTGGTGTCCAACTTTGACGCGGCCTTCCGGGTGGTCAGTGCCGGCCTGGGGGTGAGCGTGGTGCCGCTTGAGATCAGCCGCCTGCACACCGCGGCAGGCCGCATCCAGACCGTGGCCCTGCTGGACGACTGGGCCCACCGCACGTTCTCGATCTGCTTTCGGCGCCAGCAGGACCTGACGCCGGCCGCGCAGCGCCTGCTGGCCTATCTGGTAGAACGGGCTGCTGGCGGGTCGGCGCCGCCGACTGCGGCCTGAGCCCGCCTGCTCAGCGCAGCAGCACCGATTTGCCCAGCAGGCTCTCGATCATGGCCACCAGGCACTCGGCGGTCTGGTTGCGCACATCGCAGGCAGGGTTGAGCTCCACCACATCGAGCGAGCCCAGCCGGCCGGTGTCGGCCACCATTTCCATGCACAGCTGGGCCTCGCGGTAGCCCGGGCCCCCAGGCACCGCAGTGCCCACGCCCGGCGCAATGTCGGGGTCCAGAAAATCGGCGTCCAGGCTCACGTGCAGGTGGGTGTGTTCGTCCAGCCCGGCCAGGGCCCGGCGCAGGGTCTCGGCCATGCCATGTTCGTCGATGAAACGCATGTCGTAGGCCTCGATGCCCAGGTGGCGCAGTTCGAGCTTTTCGGCCGGGTCCACGCTGCGCAGGCCGATCTGGCGCAACTCAGAGGGCTGCAGCGCGGGCATCGGGCCGCCCAGGGTGGTCAGGGCCTCGGGGCCCAGGCCGCACAGGCAGGACACGGGCATGCCGTGCAGGTTGCCACTGGGGGTGGTTTCGCCCACATTGACATCGGCATGGGCATCCAGCCACAGCACCCGCAGGCGCTGGCCCTGCTCACGGCAATGCCGGGCCACGGCGCTGATCGAGCCGATCGCCACGCTGTGGTCGCCGCCCAGCAGCACCGGTAACTGCCCAGCACCCAGGCTGGCCAGCGTGGCCCGGTACACGGCGCGATTCCAGGCGATGACCTCGTCCAGGTGGCGGTAGCCCGCCTGCACGAGGCTCTGCGGGTTGGCCGGCCCAGACAGGTCGCCGCCGTCCAGCACCTGCCGACCCAGGCCTTGCAAGGCCGCCGCCAGGCCCGCCACCCGCAAGGCCTCCGGGCCCATCGAGGCGCCCCGGCGGCTGGCCCCCACATCGGTGGGGGCACCAATCAGGCAGACCGGTGCCAGGGGCGTGCAAGCTGCGGTGGGCGGGTTCATGCGGTGCTCCTGGAGGTGGCTGACTGCCCACTATACAAAGCAAGGCCTTGGCCCGCACCAGCAAAAAGAGCACCGCGAGGGTGCTCTTTTCAAAGGCGCAACAGCGCTCAGGCCTTGCGGGCGCGGCGGGTCTTGACGGCGTCGGACAGCAGGGCCAGCACGTCGGCCGAATCGTCCCAGCCCAGGCAGGCGTCGGTGATGCTCTTGCCGTATTCCAGGGCGCTGACCACGTCCTTGCCCGGCGTGAACTTCTGGGCGCCGGCTTGCAGGTGGCTTTCCACCATCAGGCCGAACACCTGGTGCGAACCGGCTTCGATCTGGGTGGCGATGTCACGCGCCACGTCGATCTGACGCTGGTGTTGCTTGCTGCTGTTGGCATGGCTGCAGTCCACCATCAGGGTGGCGGGCAACTTGGAGGCTTCCAACTCCTTGCAGGCCGCAGCCACGCTCTCGGCGTCGTAGTTGGGGGTTTTGCCGCCGCGCAGGATCACGTGGCAGTCCTTGTTGCCCTGGGTCTGCACGATGGCGACCTGGCCGTTCTTGTGCACCGACAGGAAGTGGTGACCGCGGGCGGCCGCCTGGATGGCGTCGGTGGCGATGCGGATATTGCCGTCGGTACCATTCTTGAAGCCGATCGGAGCCGAAATGCCCGAGGCCAGCTCGCGGTGCACCTGGCTTTCAGTGGTGCGCGCGCCGATGGCGCCCCAGCTGATGAGGTCGCCGATGTACTGGGGCGAGATCACGTCAAGGAACTCGCTGCCGGCCGGCAGGCCCAGGCGGTTGATTTCGATCAGCAGTTGTCGGGCAATGCGCAGACCTTCGTCGATGCGGTAGCTCTCGTCGAGGTAGGGGTCGTTGATCAGGCCCTTCCAGCCGACGGTGGTGCGGGGCTTCTCGAAGTAGACACGCATCACGATCTCCAGCGTGTCGGCGTATTTTTCGCGCTCCACCTTGAGGCGGCGGGCGTATTCGACGGCGGCCGCCGGGTCGTGGATCGAGCAGGGGCCAATCACCACCAGCAGGCGGTCGTCCTTGCCGGCCATGATGTTGTGGATGTTGTGACGGGTTTCGGTGATCAGCGACTCGACTTGCGTGCCGTGGATGGGGAAGAAGCGGATCAGATGTTCGGGCGGGGGAAGCACGGTGATGTCCTTGATGCGTTTGTCGTCGGTCTGGCTGGTCTTGTCGACATTCGCGTACCAGGCATCGGCCTTGGTGCTGGGCTTGTTCATGGCGGGGCTCCTTTGGATTTGAAACAGGTTGGAATCGGTTTTCGGTCAGGCAGAAAAAAACCGCCGGGCTTTTCAGCTTCGGCGGTTCCTGGGAGGGGGTGTTCGGGTGCTTACGCGCTCGCCTCTCGTCCGCCGGGGACAGAGAACCAAAAGTAAAAATAAAAGGCTGCGCGAACTTGCATGGCAGGCAATTTAGCACAGCAAAAGCCAAAGTTGCCGTCTGTCGCTCGCACACCACATCGGTTTTTTTGCGCGATAGGCATCGCCAGCGTGCGCAAAGCGCGCGAATGGCGCGACAAGAACGCACTTTTGCCTCAAAAACAGGCAAAAAGGCCGTCGCAACCGTCCTTTGGCGGCACATAAAAATATTTGCTTTTTTGTGTAGCAAGGGGCCGGACGGTACTCACAACCGTTCATCCACCTGCCAGGGTGGCGGCCCGGGTTCCGCCATCCTGGGTGCGTAGCCCACCCTTGCGCAGCCCAGCCCGACCGCCTGACCGAGCACCCGCGCGATTGCCATCCGACGACCCCAAGTGCCTCAAAGAATGGGTTTTCACCTTGCTGAAGGAGTGCGACATGGGTCTGATCGGACGAGCCTGGGCCTTGCTCGTGGCCTTGATGGCGCTGGGTTTGAGCCTGGGGGGCGGCCAGTTGCTGTGGCTGGGCGGCTCGCCCTATTACCTGGCGGCCGGCCTGGTGCTGCTGGGTGCCGCCGGCCTGATGGGGCGCCGACGGGCCAGCGGGGCCTGGTGGGTGGCCGCACTGGCCGTGCTCAGTGTGCCCTGGGCACTGTGGGAATGCGGCTTCGACTTTTGGGCCCTGTTCCCTCGGCTGATGGCGCCGCTGGCCTTGGCCACCGTGTCGCTGCTGCTGGCGCCCCGCCCGGCCCAGGGGCCGGGTGGCGCAGGCACCGCGCTAGCCGGCCTGGGATTTGGGCTGGCCTTCATGCTGGGGCTGGCGCTGGCCTTTGTGCCGCATGGTGAGGTGCGGCCGGATGCGACGATGGCCTATGACCCGCCGCGCGGCGA
Organism: Curvibacter sp. GW821-FHT01G03; assembly: GCF_059422285.1. Classification (NCBI taxonomy): domain Bacteria; kingdom Pseudomonadati; phylum Pseudomonadota; class Betaproteobacteria; order Burkholderiales; family Comamonadaceae; genus Curvibacter; species Curvibacter sp. GW821-FHT01G03. Next base: position 200,911 of record NZ_JBWKWP010000012.1, on the reverse strand, counting down.
CAACCGGCCTGCGGATTGGCTGGCCTACGGCCGCACGCCTGAGGGGCGGCGCGATGCCCCTTTCGACCAGATCAACCGCGACACCGTGTACCGCCTGCAACCGGCCTGGACCTACCGCAGTGGCGACACCCAGCCCGGGGTGGACCAGAACACCCCGCTGCAGATCGGCACGCTGGTGTACAGCTGCACCCGGCGCGACCGGGTGATCGCACTGGACGCCGACACCGGCCAGCAGCGCTGGCTGTTCGACCCCCAGGCCAGCGCCCCGTTCTGGCAACGCTGCCGCGGCCTGGGCTACTGGCGGGACACCCAGCCTGGCCCGGACAGCGCCCCCGCGACGGCCGCAGGCGGTGCTGCCCACCGCTGCCGCGAGCGCATCGTGCAAACCACCATGGATGCCCGCCTGATCGCGCTGGACGCGCACAGCGGCCAGCCTTGCGAAGGTTTCGGCCAACAGGGCACGGTGTCGCTGGCCCAGGGCATGGGCCCGGTGCAGCCTGGCTTCTATTTCCAGACCTCGGCCCCGCTGGTGGCACGGGACCTGACCGTGGTGGGCGGCTGGGTGGTGGACAACCAGATGCGCGGCGAGCCCTCGGGCGTGATCCGCGCCTTCAGCGCCCGCACCGGCGACCTGGTGTGGGCCTGGGACCTGGGCCACCCGGCCACCACCCGCCTGCCCCCTGAGGGCCAGAGCTACACCCGGGGCACGCCCAACATGTGGAGCACCGCCGCCTACGACGACGAATTGGGCCTGGTCTACGCGCCCCTGGGCAATGCCACGCCCGACTACTACGGGCGCGACCGGCCGGCCCACTCGGACGAATACAACTCCTCGCTGGTGGCGCTGGACATCCGCACCGGGCGGCCACGCTGGTCATTCCAGACCGTGCACCACGACATCTGGGACTACGACCTGCCCTCGCAACCGGCCCTGATCGATCTGCCCGACGGCCAGGGCGGCCAGGTGCCGGCGGTGCTGCAGACCACCAAGCGCGGCCAGATCTTCTTGCTGAATCGCGCCACCGGCAAACCCCTGGCCGAAGTGGCCGAAAAGCCCGTGCCGCAAAACGGTGCCGTCCCCGAAGAAACACTGTCACCCACACAGCCTTACTCGGTCGGCCTGCCCACCGTCGGGGCCGAACACCTCAGCGAACACAAGATGTGGGGCATGACGATGTTCGACCAGTTGCTGTGCCGCATCGAGTACCGCCAGATGCGCTACGACGGAGACTTCACGCCGCCCGGCCTGCAGCGCGCCATTCAGCAGCCCGGCAATGTCGGCGGCATGAACTGGGGCAGCGTGTCGGTGGACCCCCACAACCAACGGGTGTTTCTGAACGACATCCGCGTGCCCAGCGTGTTCCAGCTGGTGCCACGCGCCGACTATGCCGAGTTCTCAAAAGCCCACCCGCCGGTCAGCGATGGGCATGGGCCCTCGGCCCAGCTGGGCACGCCTTACGGCATCTACACCACGATCTGGCTGTCCAAGTTGGGGGTGCCTTGCGTGCAACCGCCCTTCGGCACGCTGACGGCGATCGACCTGAAAACCCGGCGCGTGGCCTGGCAGGTGCCTGCGGGCACCGCCGGTGAGCAGGGGCCCCTGGGCCTGCGGCTGGGGCTGCCCATGCCCATCGGCATGCCCAGCTACGCAGGCACGCTGAGCACGGCGGGTGGGTTGGTGTTCTACTCAGGCAGCCAGGATTTCTACCTGCGCGCCTACGACGCCCAGACAGGTGCCGAGGTCTGGAAACACCCGCTGCCCGTGGGCAGCAGCGCCACCCCCATGAGCTATGTGTCGCCCAAGACAGGCAAGCAGTACATCGTGGTGACGGCCGGCGGGGCCGCGTACTCCAAGCGCCTGGGCGACTATGTGATGGCTTTTGCCCTGCGCTGAGGGGCAGCAGCGCAGGCTCAGGCGGTGCCGCCCACCGTCATGCCATCGATGCGCAGGGTGGGCTGACCCACCCCCACCGGCACGCTCTGGCCTTCCTTGCCGCAGGTGCCCACACCGCTGTCCAGGCGCATGTCGTTGCCGATCATGGAGACGCGCTTGAGGGCCTCGGGGCCGCTGCCCACCAGGGTGGCGCCCTTGACGGGGTACTGGATCTTGCCGTTTTCCACCCAGTAGGCTTCGCTGGCCGAGAACACGAACTTGCCCGAGGTGATGTCGACCTGGCCGCCACCGAAATTGGTGGCGTACAAGCCTTTCTTGATGCTGGCCACGATCTCTTCGGGGGTTTTGTCACCCCCCAGCATGTAGGTGTTGGTCATGCGCGGCATGGGCACATGGGCGTAGCTTTCGCGGCGGCCGTTGCCGGTGGGTTTCACGCCCATCAGGCGGGCGTTCATCGAATCCTGGATGTAGCCCTTCAAGATACCGTCTTCGATCAGCACGTTGCGCTGGGTGACGTGGCCCTCGTCGTCCACGTTGAGCGAACCACGGCGGTCGGCGATGGTACCGTCGTCGAGCACGGTCACGCCCTTGGCGGCCACACGCTGGCCAATGCGGCCGGTGAAGGCGCTCGAACCCTTGCGGTTGAAATCGCCCTCCAGGCCGTGGCCGATGGCTTCGTGCAACAGCACACCGGGCCAGCCCGGGCCGAGCACCACGGTCAGCTCACCCGCTGGGGCCGGGCGGGCTTCGAGGTTGGTGAGTGCCGCGTTCACCGCGTCGGACACATAGGTGTCGATCACGGCGTCGTCGAAATAAGCCATGCCAAAACGACCACCGCCACCGCCCGAGCCCACCTCGCGGCGGCCATTGTGCTCGGCGATCACGGTGACCGACAGGCGCACCAGCGGGCGCACATCGGCCGCCAGGGTACCGTCGGCACGGGCAATCAGCACCACGTCGTACTCACCGGCCAGGCCGGCCATCACCTGCACCACGCGCGGGTCGCGGGCCCGGGCGCGCTGCTCCACCTTTTCCAGCAGGCGCACCTTGGCGGTGCTGTCCAGGGTGGCGATCGGGTCGAGCCCGGGGTACAGCGAACGGCTGGGCGCCACCTTGCGGGCTGCCGCCCGCACCCTGGCGTTGCCGCCCTGGCCCGAGATGGTGCGCACTGTGTGGGCCGCGTCCAGCAGCGAGGCCAGCGAGATGTCGTCGGAGTAGGCAAAGGCGGTTTTCTCGCCGCTGACGGCGCGCACGCCCACCCCTTGGTCGATGCTGAAAGAGCCTGTCTTGACGATGCCTTCTTCCAGGCTCCAGCCCTCGGCACGGGTGTACTGGAAGTAAAGATCCGCGTCGTCCACCCGGTGCGCCCGGATCTCGTTGAGCGCCTTCGTCAGATGGGTCTCGTCCAGACCAAAGGGTTCAAGCAGCAATTGCCGGGCAATGGCCAGGCGCTCGAGGGTGGGTTCGCGTGAAATCATGCGGCCATTTTAGGGCTCGCCCGCCGCCCGACCGACCTGTGGGGGCAAGGCCCAGGCCGGCGCCGGGCCGCCCCAAGCCGGCCTGCGCCCCCTTGGGGGGCTGAGCCCTGCGGCTCCAGGCCTGCCTGCGCAGGGCTGGACAGGGCGAAGAGCGTCCGCGTCTCGCGGCCGCACGTGGGAGTGACACGAAGTGCACGACCGTGGGGGCCACATCAGCCCGACGCCGGGCCGCCCCAAGGCGGGCTGGGCCCCCTCCGGGGGGCAGCGACCACACGAAGTGAAGGAGCGTGGGGGCCACATTCAGGTGGGTACCAGGCGCTTGGCCCGCGCCACCGACATCAGAATCCCCAGCCCCATGCCCAGTGTGACCATGGCCGTGCCGCCGTAGCTGATGAAGGGCAAAGGCACGCCCACCACGGGCAGGATGCCGCTCACCATGCCCATGTTCACAAAGGCGTAGGTGAAGAAGATGCAGCACACGGCCCCGGCCAGCAGGCGCGAGAACAGGGTGGGCGCCTCCAGCGCGATCATCAGACCGCGCCCGATCAGGAACAGGAACGACACCACCAGGCACAGGTTGCCGATCAGGCCGAACTCCTCGGAGAACGCTGCAAAAATGAAGTCGGTGGTGCGCTCGGGGATGAACTCGAGGTGGGTCTGGGTGCCTGCCATGAAGCCCTTGCCGAACACCCCCCCCGAACCAATCGCGATCATGCCCTGGATGATGTGAAAGCCCTTGCCCAAGGGGTCCCGCGAAGGGTCGAGCAAGGTGCAGATGCGCTGCTGCTGGTAATCATGCAGCACCGGCCAGCGCACGCCATCGGCGCACAGCCGGGGCTCGAACCACACGATCAGGGCCACGCCGATCACGCCGAGCAACACCGGCGGCAGGATCAGGCGCCAACTGAGCCCGGCAAAAAAGATCACCGACAGGCCCGCGGCCAGCACCAGCAGCGAGGTACCCAGGTCGGGTTGCTTCATGATCAGGCCCACCGGCAGCACCAGCAACAGACCGGCCACCAGAAAATCAAGGGGTCGCAGCTGCCCCTCTCGGCGCTGAAACCACCAGGCCAGCATCAGTGGCATGGCAATCTTGAGGATCTCGCTGGGCTGGATGACCACCCCCAGGTTGATCCAGCGGCGCGCGCCCTTCTTGGTCAGGCCGAACAAGGCCACGGCCACCAGCAGCGACACCCCCAGCACATACAGGGGCACGGCGAAGGTCATCAGGCGTTGGGGCGGCACCTGGGCCACCACGAACATGATCATGCCCGCCAGGATCATGTTGCGCCCATGGTCGACAAAGCGCGTGCCATGGTCATAGCCAGAGGAATACATGGTGAGCAAACCTGCGCACACCAGCAGGAAGACGGCAAACGCCAAGGGCCCGTCGAAGCCCTGGAACAGGGGCATCAGACGCTGGCGCAAGGACGGCTTTTCAAAGACGGCGGACATGGCGCGATTATCGGCCCAGCGACAAGTCTGACCGACCGGCCTGGCTACTGAGTGCGCCGCACGCTGGCCGCGGGGCAGGTGCCGCTCAGGCCGCCTTGTCGGGGCGCGCCTGGCGCAGGCGGAACAACTGCACCAGTTGCGCGCCCAGTCTGCGCAGCAGTTCGCGTGAACCCGGGTCCATCAGCAAGGTGCCGGGCGTGGCGGTGTCGGCATACAACAGGGCAAACACGTTGTCGCGGTGCAGCAGGGGCAGCAACCAGTAGGCGGCAGGTGCCGCGGGTTCGCACAACCAGGCCGGCAATTGCCGGCGCAAGGCCGGGTCGGAGGCCACATCGGGCACCACCGTGAGTTCGCCGCTGCGGCAGGCCTGGCCCAGCGCGCCGCCCTGCCCCGGTCCCAACTCGACGCGGAAAACCGCCTGCAGTGGCGCCGCCCCCACCCCAACGGCCAGGCGTGCCGACACGGCAGCGGCCTGGGGGTCGCGCAGGCAAAACACCACCCGATCGGTCTCCAGCGCGCCGTGCAGGCCGGTGACCAGCTTGCGCAAGCCTTCCGCCAATGGCACCTGGCGGGCCGCATCGGGCTCGTCCAGCCAGGACTGCAGGCTGCGCTCCAGCGCGCGCAGGGCCTCGTGCTGACGGCCCAGCCGGCTCGTGCGCGCCTGGGTGGACGAGGACCCGGCTGCCGGCCCCAGGGGTGCGGGCCGCGAATGAGCGACTGCCGGGGCGGGTTCGCCGGCTGGTGGCCGCACCACAGGTGCCGCGGCCATGGCCGCCTTGGGCGCCAGGACCACGGGCGTTGGTGCAGCCCCCTGCGCAGGCGCCGGTGCGGCAAGGGCCCCGGGGGCAGCCGGGGTTGGCCAAGAGGGTGGTCCCCCTTGTGGAGCAGGCTGGGGGGCGGGCTGGGGGGCGGGTTGAGGTACGGGTTGGGTGAGGCTGCGCGTCTGGCTGGCCGGAAAGCCCAGGGCGTCGGCCATGCCCTTGAGGCGGGCCTGGGCCTGGATCACGCCGTCCTGGAAATCTTCGGCCCCCAGGCCCAGTACCCGGGCATAGCGGTCGGTGACGGCCTTGAGGCGCTGCGCCGGCTCAACGCTGTCAGGGCCAGCCAGCGCGGCCGTGAGGTCGTTGGCCGCCACGGCCAGCCAGCGCAGGTACTCGCGCCCGGTCTGCGGGCGGCGGGCCGGGGGGCGGCCGAAAGGTCGGCGCATGCAATACAGCAGGTCGGTGGGCAGGCCCCAGCTGCGCGCCACACCGCAGCCGAAGTCTTCCAGGCTCAGGCCCAGGTAATGGATGGCTGCCGTGACCTCGCCGCCCGAAAAGCGCTCTTCGGCCACGGCCCGCTCCAATTGCACCGCTTCGGCTGGAAAGTAATAGCCCAGCAGCATGCGACCGAGGTTCTGGAACAGCGCAGCCAGAAAAGCGTCTTCGCGCAGGTGCTGTACCGCGCACAGCTCACTGGCCAGCGAGCCCGCCATGAGCGCGCGCAGGAACTGCGTCTTGAGCTGGACCGCGTGCGCCTGGTCGGGCATGCGCTCCAGCAGCTTCAGGCTCAAGGCCAGGTTACGCACCCCATTGAAGCCCACCAGCCCCACGGCCCGCGACACCGTGGTCACCATGCCGCTGACCTGGGCGTACTGCGCGCTGTTGACCAGGCGCAGCAACTGCTGCGTCAGGGCCACATCGCGCAGGATCTCGCGGGCCAGGTCTTCCAGGCTGTGATCGTCGGAGCCGGCCACCTTGAGGATGCGGCCCATGGAGTCGGCCAGGGCCGGAAAGTCGCCCTGGCGGCGCATGCGCGTCAGCAAGGTCTCGAGCGTGCGTGCCGCCGTCGTGCCGGCCCAGGCCGACAGGGCGGCCTGGAACTCGGTGACCTGGGCAAAGCGCAGCTCGGGCTCGGGGTTCAGGGCACGGGTGATCTGGGCCTGCAAAGGCGGGTCGAGGTTGCGCCCCCAGTCTTCGGGCAGGTCCTGGAAGCGGCGCTCCAGCGCGTCGTGCGAGCGGCCCGCCGCACGCTGCTCGGAGGCCGTGCCGGTGAGCATTTCAGCCAGCAGCACCCCCGCGGCAAACACGCCCTCCTCGGGGGTTTCGGCCAGGCCCTGCTCCCAGCGCGCCTGGGGCCAAGCCAGCGCGGCAGCCACTGCCTCGTGGGGCAGCAGGATCCCCGCCTCGGGCGGTGGCGCAGCAGACTTGGGCTCACTCATGTCGCAAAATAGAAGAATCGGGGCGTTTCAGGGCGGGCAGGCATGCGCCCGCCATGCCGCCCAGTTTAGGGCCTGTTGACCGGCCGTGATCTCAACTGCAACCCCAACTTCAGCCTTCCAATTCGCCGTGAATCCGTCCACAGTGCCTATCCAGCCCATGCCCTGCACCACCCACCTGCTGTACCTGCACGGATTCCGATCCTCCCCGCAATCGGCCAAGGCCCGCCAGATGGCCGCAGCAGTGGCCGAACGGCACCCCCAGGTGCACTGGTGGTGTCCCCAGTTGCCCCCCTCGCCCCGTGCCGCCGCCGAACTGCTGAGCGAAGGCCTGCGCGACTGGCCGCAGGCCCGCATGGCCGTGGTGGGCTCGTCGCTGGGTGGGTTTTACGCCTCGTGGGTGGCGCGCCAGACGGGCTGCCGATCGGTGCTCATCAACCCGGCGGTGGATCCAGCACGCGACCTGGCACGCTACATCGGCGAGCAGACCTTCTGGCATCAGCCCGAACAGCGCTTTTATTTCGAGCCCCGTTTTGTCGACGAATTGCAGGTCATGGCCGGGGAAGGCTGCTGCGCTCCAGGCCCCGAACTGGCCCTGATCGCCCAGGGCGACGAGGTGCTGGACTGGCGAGAAATGAGTGCGCGCTACGCCGGTGCGCGCCTGCATGTGCTGGAGGGCGGCGACCATGCGCTCAGTGATTTTCCGGCCCACCTCGATGAGGTGCTGGGTTTTCTGGATCTGGTCTAGGGGACAATCGCGGCATGTACGCACTGTTTGATGAAGCCGGCAAATTTCAGGCCGGACGCATTCTGTCGGAAGCCGATAGCTCCCTGCAGGTGGAACTGGAATCGGGTAAGCGGGTCAAGGTCAAGGCCGCCAACCTGCTGCTCAAATTTGACAAGCCCGCCCCTGGCGAGCTGATCGCCCAGGCCCAGGCTGCAGCCGAAGGCATCGAGCTGGAGCTGGCCTGGGAGTTTGCGCCCGAAGAAGACTTCGGCTTTGCCGAGTTGGCCCGCGACTATTTCAGCGAACAGGCCACCCTGGTGCAGCAGACGGCGGCCCTGTTCCGCCTGCATGAGGCCCCTCACTACTTCCGCCGCGCTGGCAAGGGCCGCTACAAGAAGGCCCCGGCCGAGATCGTGCAGCAGGCGCTGGCCGCGATCGAGAAGAAAAAGCTGTTGCTGCAACAGATCGCCGACTGGGCCGCCGAACTGGGCCAGGGCGCATGCCCGCAGCCGATCCGCGATCAGCTCTACAAGATCCTGTTCCGCCCAGACAAGAACGCGCCCGAGTACAAGGCAGTGGTCGAGGCCTCACGCGCCACCCAGACCGCGCCGCTGGACCTGCTGCGTCAGGCGGGTGCCATCGACTCGGCCTACCAGTTCCACTGGAAGCGCTTTCTGTTCGACAACTTCCCCAAGGGCACGGGGTTTCCGGTCCTGCAAGCGCCCGAAATCACCGACGAGCTGCCGTTGGCCAGCGTGCAGGCCTATTCGATCGACGACTCGCAGACCACCGAGATCGACGACGCGCTGTCGGTTCAGGGCCTGGGCAGTGGCCAGGTGACCCTGGGCGTGCACATTGCAGCGCCCGGCCTGGCACTGCAGACCGGCACACCGATCGACCAGGTGGCCCGGCATCGCCTGTCCACCGTCTACATGCCGGGCTACAAGATCACCATGCTGCCCGACGAGGTGGTGCAGCGCTACACCCTGTCCGAGGGCCGCGCCTGCCCGGCGGTGTCGCTGTACGTGACCTTTGACGAAGCCAGCCTGGAGATCCAGGCCAGCGAAACCCGGCTCGAACGCGTGCCGATCGCGGCCAACCTGCGCCACGACCAGCTCGACAAGGTGGTCACCGAGGCCTGGATGGAGAGCGACAACCCGGGCCAGACCGAACTGCCCGGGGGCATGACCCACGCCACCATGGCCTTTCTGTGGCGCCTGGCCAAAACCCTGAAGGCCCGCCGTGAGGTGGTGCGCGGCAAGCCCGAAACCTTCAACCGACCCGACTACAACTTCCGCCTGGTCGGCAACGACGGCGCGGAGCCCAGCGGACACGAAACCGTGCAGATCAGCGTGCGCCAGCGCGGCGCCCCGCTCGACCTGATCGTGGCCGAGGCGATGATCCTGGCCAACAGCCATTGGGGCCTGTGGCTGGCCGAATGCGGCGTGCCCGGCATCTACCGCAGCCAGGCCAGCCTGGCCCCCGGGGTGAAGGTGCGCATGGGCACCAAGGCCCAGCCGCACGCGGGCATCGGCGTCAAGGCCTACGCCTGGAGCACCTCGCCCCTGCGCCGCTACACCGACCTGGTCAATCAATGGCAGATCATCGCCTGCGCCCGCCACGGCAAGACGGCGGCCCTGGCGGCCCCGTTCAAGCCCAAGGACGCGGAACTGTTCTCGATCATCAGTGGCTTCGATGCGGCCTACAGTGCCTACAACGGCTACCAGGCCGGCATGGAGCGCTTCTGGACGCTGAAGTACGTGCAACAGAACGCCATCACCGAGCTGACCGCGGCCGTGTTCAAGGAAGGCCCCAACGGCAGCGTGCTGGTGCGCGCCGACGAGCTGCCCCTGGTGCTGGCGGCCCACGGCATGAACGGGCTGCCGCGCGGCGCCCGGGTGCGGGTGAAGCTGGGTGAGATCGACGAGATCGCGCTCGACGTCAGTGGCACCATCGTGGAGCGGCTCGATGCCGAACTGCCGCTGGACGCTGGCGACGAGGACGAGGGCGACGACGAGCCCGTGGCCGGCCCGATCGCGATTGCGGTGGATGTGAACGAAGCAGAGCCCGCTGCGGGCGAAGCGAGCACCGCCTGAGTCCCTGACCCGACCCGCTCTCACCGTGCGAGCCCTCGCCTTCCTGCACCACCTCAGCACCCTGCAGATCACGCTGGCCGTGTCAGCGCTGGTGCATGCCGGCCTGCTGACGCTGCGCATCGTCGACCCGGAATCTTTCAACCGGGTGTTCCAGGACACCCCGCTCGAAGTGATTCTGGTGAACGCCAAGTCGGACGCCCGGGCCGAGCGGCCCACGGCCATCGCCCAGGCCAGCCTGGCGGGCGGTGGCGAGGCCAGCCGGGGCCGTGCCACCTCGCCCCTGCCGAGTTCGGCACTCAACAGCGTGGGCGACACCCTCGAAGAAAGCCAGCGCCAGCTGGCTGCACTGGAACAACTGCAGGCCCGCATGCTGACCAGCGTGCACCAGCAACTCGCCAGCCTGCCCCGGCCCGACCCGACCCGCAGCAGCCTGACACCCCAGGAGCAGGCCCAGGAGGAGAAGCGCCGCCAACTGCTCAAGCTGCTGGCCGAGATCGAACGGCGCATCAACGAAGAGAATGCCCGTCCCAAAAAGCGCTACATCAGCCCGGCCACACGCGAAGAGGTGTATGCCACCTACTACGACCAGTTGCGCCACAAGGTGGAAGACAAGGGGACCGAGAACTTCCCCGAGAAAGACGGCAAGAAACTGTATGGCGAGCTGACCATGACGCTGACCATCAATGCCAGCGGGCGCCTGCTGTCCACCGAGATCGTGCAAAGCTCAGGCAATCGCACGCTGGACCGGCGAGCCGAGGCCATTGCGCGCTCGGCCGAGCCTTTTGGCAACTTCAACCCGGCGATGCGTCGCCAGGCCGATCAGATCGTGGTGGTGTCGCGCTTTCGCTTCACCCGCGATGAAACCCTGGAAGCCAACGTCCGATAATCGCGCTGAAATTCTGAGACGACCCGAGACACAACCGAGACAAACCCGGCCTGCGCACCAGGCCCCAGCCAGCCCTCTTCATGAGCCAAGACCACTATTGCGTGTTGGGCAACCCGGTTGAACACAGCCGCTCGCCCTGGATCCACACCCGTTTTGCCGAATTGACCGGCCAGCGCCTGCAGTACGGGCGCCGGCTTGTCGAGCTCGACAAGTTCCACGAAACCCTGCACCAGCTGCAGCTTGAAGACTGCAAGGGCTGCAACGTGACCGTGCCCTTCAAGTTCGAGGCGGCTCAGGCGGCCAAGGTGCGGAGCCCTCGCGCCGAGTTGGCCGGCGCCGCCAATGTGCTGACCCTGCGCGCCGATGGGCTGTACGCCGACAACAGCGACGGCATCGGGCTGGTCAACGACCTGCAGAACAACGCGGGCGTGCCGCTGCGAGGCCAGGATCTGTTGCTGATCGGTGCCGGCGGGGCGGCCGCCGGGGTACTGGGCCCCTTGCTGGAGGCAGGCCCAGCCCGCCTGACCGTGGTCAACCGCACCCACGACAAGGCCATCGCCCTGGTGGCCCGGCATCAGGCCCTGGCCCGCAGCCACGGTGTGGCCCTGGAGGCCCCGGCGCTGGAGACACTGACAGGCAGCTTCGACGTCGTCATCAACGCCACGGCCAGCAGCCTCAGCGGTGCCGGCGTGCCCGTGCCCGCCAGCGTGCTGCGCCCCGGCTGCCTGGCCCTGGACATGATGTACGGCCCGGCGGCCCAGGGCTTCCTCGACTGGGCGCGTGCCCACGGAGCCCAGGGCCGCGACGGTCTGGGCATGCTGGTGGAACAGGCGGCCGAGGCCTTTGCCCTGTGGCGCGGCGTGCGCCCGCCTTCAGCCCAGGTTCTGGCTGAGTTGCGCCAGCAACTGTGAGGCAGCACGCCAGGCCATGAAAGCCCTGCTGCGCTGGAGCGCCTGCCTGTTGCTGGCCTGGTTGGCGCTGGAGCTGTTCTTTGTGCTGCGGGTGGCGACGCTGACGGTTCTGGACCCGGCCTCCACCGCGTTCCAGCGCTCTGAGGCGGTGCGCATCCGGCGCGAAACCGGGCACCTGCGCTGGCAGCAGCAATGGGTGCCCTATGGCCAGATTTCAGACCACCTCAAGCGGGCGGTGATCGCCTCCGAGGACGATGGCTTCACCCAACACGACGGTGTGGACTGGGACGCCATCCAGAAGGCCTGGAAACGCAATGCCCAGGCCGAGGCCCGCGTGCAGAGCCTGCGCCCTGGCAGCGCCAGCAAGACGCGTTCGCCCAAGGTGGTGGGGGGGTCGACCATCACCCAGCAACTGGCCAAGAACCTGCTGCTGTCGGGCGAGCGCACCCTGCCGCGCAAAGCCCAGGAGCTGATGCTGACCCTGTTGCTGGAGGCCTTTCTGGACAAGCAGCGCATCCTGGAGATCTACCTCAACAGCGTCGAATGGGGTGAAGGCGTGTTTGGGGCCGAGGCTGCAGCCCAGCACTACTTCCGCAAGCCGGCGGCCCGCTTGAGCCCCGCCGAAGCCGCCCGTCTGGCCGTGATGCTGCCGCGGCCCAAGTACTTTGAACAGATGCCCAACTCGCCCTACCTGGCCAGCCGCAGCAGCGTGATCCAGGGCCGGATGAGCAACTCGATCCTGCCCTGAAAGGGGCGCTCACAACATCGTCTGCCCTGTGGGCGGCAAACCGCGCAGGCGGCGCTCGCGTCGCTCCAGGTTGCGGCGCCAACGTTCGATGCCCAGCACCAGACGCCGAGCCCCATAGCGCAAGGTCACCTCTGCAACCTCCCGCAGGGACAGACGCCGCCACGCGATGCCCAGGTCATGGCGCCACATGGCGCTGCACACCGAGCTGAGAAAGGTCAGGGGCAGGCGCCCGCGCCGGTGCAGGGCCACCCGGGCATAGGTGGGCAGAAACAAGCTGGCCGGGTACTCACGGCGGTCCACGAACTGCGTGGGGTACAGGCCGATCGGTTGCAGCAGGCGGCCGGCCGGATCGAATTGCACACTGCTCAGGTCCAGGGCCTGCTTGTCATCAAAACGCACGGCCCAATGGTCGACAAAATCGTCCTGCCCCACCACGCGCCAGCGCAGCAGCGTGACGGCCAGACCCCGCTTGTGGGCGTCCAGGGCCAGATCCAACGACGCCGAGAAGCAGCGCCCACGCGCCTGCACCAGAGAGCGCTGGCGATGACGGGCGGCCAGACGCAGCAGCAGACGTTGCTGCTGCGTGGCAAGGCCTTTGTCCGCGCCCGAGCCCCCTGCTCTCAAGTTCATGGAGGATGTCCCATCGGAGGTAAAGGTAACAATTGTAAATCTGCGATCACATTCACACGATCTGACCCTGGTCAGGGTTTGCCAAGTTGGTCCTGAACCAGTCCCTGCGTGAGACCCTCTACACTGGCGGCCTCATGAGAATTCTTGGCATCGACCCCGGTCTGCAGACCACCGGCTTTGGCGTGATCGACGTTCAGGGTTCACAGCTGAGCTACGTGGCCAGCGGCACCATCAAGACCACCCACCTGGCCTTGGGCGACCTGCCCGGGCGCCTTAAAGTGCTGTACGACGGCATCCGCGAGGTGAGTGCCCGCTACCAGCCAGAGGTTGCCACCGTTGAAATCATCTTTGTCAACGTCAACCCCCAATCGACCCTGCTGCTGGGCCAGGCGCGTGGCGCCTGCGTGACGGCCCTGGTGTCATGCGACCTGCCGGTGGCCGAGTACACCGCCTTGCAGATGAAGAAGGCGGTGGTCGGCCACGGACGGGCGGCCAAGTCGCAGGTACAGGAGATGGTGCGCCGCCTGCTGCGACTGCCCGGCCTGCCCGGCACGGACGCCGCCGACGCCCTGGGCATGGCCATCACCCACGCCCACGCGGGCCAGGCCATGAACCGCCTGAACGAGGCTGGCGGCACCCTGCAGCGCAAGACCCACGCGATGTACAAAAGCGGGCGCAGTTACTGATGCCCTGGGCAGGGGCCCGGGAATGGAGGGCAATTTGCCGCCTGCTCGACGGTTTTCACCCGCCCGACTGGGTTACGCTCGAACTACCGCTGGCGGGGATCCTCCTGCCGGCCGGCACCGGCCAACCCATCACCCATGTTCTCCACCCTTGACGAGGCTTTCGAGCTTCCAGCTGCCGATGCAGCCTCTGCTGCCCAGGACCGCCCGGAACCGAACGCCCCAGTGACTGCCGCGCCCCCCGTGGCGCCGCTGACCTACAGCCTGGCCTTGTACAAGCCAGGCTGCGGCGTGGGCTGGCAAGGCCGGGACATGACCGTCAGCCACGTGCTGCTGCGGCGCGGACGCCTGATGGTGTACCTGCAGGGGCACCCTGACCCGGTGGAGCCCGAAAACCTCACCATGCCCCTGACCCGGCTGGTATTGCAGCGCACCGAGGACCGTTGAGCGCCGGCCGGACCCAGCCGGTGCGCCCCGCCCTCCGTGGCCACTCAAGGGCCTGCGCGATCAGGCCACCGGCTTGATCGGCACGTAGAGGTCACCCCCGGCGCGCTTGAACTCGTCGGATTTCTCGGCCATGCCCTGAGCGGCAAATTCGCGCACCTCCTGGGTGATCTTCATCGAGCAGAACTTGGGCCCGCACATCGAGCAGAAGTGCGCCACCTTGGCCGAATCCTTGGGCAGGGTCTCGTCGTGGAAGTTGCGCGCCGTGTCAGGGTCCAGGCTCAGGTTGAACTGGTCCATCCAGCGGAAATCGAAGCGCGCCTGCGACAGCGCGTCGTCGCGGGCTCTTGAACCCGGGTGCCCCTTGGCCACATCCGCCGCGTGCGCCGCGATCTTGTAGGCAATGATGCCCTGCTTGACGTCTTCACGGTCGGGCAGGCCCAGGTGCTCCTTGGGCGTGACGTAGCACAGCATGGCCGTGCCCATCCAGCCGATCATGGCGGCACCGATGGCACTGGCAATGTGGTCGTAGCCCGGGGCGATGTCGATGGTCAGCGGGCCCAGGGTGTAGAACGGGGCTTCGTGGCAGTGCTTGAGCTGCTCGGTCATGTTGGCCTGGATCATGTGCATGGGCACGTGGCCGGGGCCTTCGATCATGGTCTGGACATCGTGCTTCCAGGCCACCTGGGTCAGCTCGCCCAGGGTGTGCAGCTCGGCAAACTGAGCCTCGTCGTTGGCGTCCGAGCCCGAGCCGGGCCGCAGGCCGTCGCCCAGCGAGAAGCTCACGTCGTAGGCCTTCATGATGTCGCAGATGTCTTCGAAATGCTCGTAGAGGAAGCTTTCCTTGTGGTGTGCGATGCACCATTTGGCCATGATCGAGCCCCCGCGCGAGACGATGCCGGTGCGCCGGTTGGCGGTCAGGTGGATGTGGGCCAGGCGAATGCCAGCGTGGATGGTGAAGTAGTCCACGCCCTGTTCGGCCTGTTCGATCAGGGTGTCGCGGAAGATCTCCCAGGTGAGGTCTTCGGCCACACCGCCCACCTTCTCCAGGGCCTGGTAGATGGGCACGGTGCCGATGGGCACCGGGCTGTTGCGCACGATCCAGTCGCGCGTGGTGTGGATGTTGCGGCCGGTGGACAGGTCCATCACGTTGTCTGCGCCCCAGCGGATGGCCCAGACCAGTTTCTCGACCTCTTCCTCGATGCTGGAGGTGACGGCCGAGTTGCCGATGTTGGCGTTGATCTTGACCAGGAAGTTGCGGCCGATGGCCATG
Source organism: Curvibacter sp. GW821-FHT01G03 (assembly GCF_059422285.1). Classification (NCBI taxonomy): domain Bacteria; kingdom Pseudomonadati; phylum Pseudomonadota; class Betaproteobacteria; order Burkholderiales; family Comamonadaceae; genus Curvibacter; species Curvibacter sp. GW821-FHT01G03. The sequence continues at coordinate 185,489 of NZ_JBWKWP010000012.1, read as the reverse complement.
GGCTCGACTTCGGGGTGGTTGATGTTGGCCGGGATGATGGCGCGGCCCCGGGCCACCTCATCACGCACGAACTCGGGCGTGATGATCTTCGGGATCAACGCGCCCATGGGGTTGCCCTGCAGGCGTTTTTCGCGGGCCTCGTCGGCCAGGTACTGGGCCATCCATTCACGGCGGCCGTTTTCGCGGATGGCCACAAACTCCATCTCTGGCGTGATGATGCCCTGGCGCGCGTAGTGCATCTGGCTCACGTTGCGGCCCGCCTTGGCACGGATCGGTCGGCGTTGCAGGCCCGCGGCCTCGGCGCGCAGGCCTTGCAGGCGCAGGTCCTCGGCATCGCCCTTCTGGCCGTCGTCCAGGGCCACGCGGGCCCGGCCTTCGTAGGTTTCGGTGTCGCCGCGGCGGGCAATCCACTCGCCACGCACGCTGGGCAGGCCACGGCGCACGTCAATGGACGCACTGGGCTCGGTGTAGGGGCCCGAGGTGTCGTACACCGTGACCTGCTCGCCATTGCTGAGGTCAATGCGGCGCATGGGCACACGCAGGTCCGGGTGAAGGGCCCCTGCCTCGTAGACCTTGGTGGAGGCAGGGAAGGGTTCGCGGGTGAGCGACAGCAACTCGGCGAATTTTTCGCGGGCTTGGAGATCGGGGGCGTTCATGGTGTGGGTCCTTTCCGGCAGGCTGACTGAAAGCCCCGGAGTGAACCCTGCAACCGAGCCCCTGGCGGGGGTGTTGCGGCCTGCCGCCCTCCGCAGGGAGGACCAGAGGCCTGAAGTTCAGCTCTTCTTACGCCGGTATTAACCGGATCAAGTTCGTCGGGTTCAGCGTGCCTGCCGGATTCGATCCAACAGCCGCCGTCTCAGCACATGGTGCACCCCGGAGCAGCGCGAAGTATACGCGGCGCAGGGTGTCGGCGTCAGGCCAGTCGTTCGAGAATCAGCACCGCAAAGAAGACAAAGGCCGCGATCAGCGTCCACTTCAGCACAGCCCAGCCCCAGCGCTTGAAGCGGGGCTGGCCGGTGCCAACATAAAACGCAAAGCAAACGGCGGCCCCCAACAGCAGCAACAGGACCAACCAGCGAAACAGCAACATGGGCGTGATCAGCGGTGGGGGACTGGCCTACCAGGCCCGGGCAGGTTGGGCAAAGCCGGCCGGCGCCTGGCGCTCGTCCTCGAAAGTGACCATGTCCCAGCACTCGGGGTGGGCCAGCAGTTCGCGCAGCAAGCGGTTGTTCATGGCATGACCCGAGCGGAAGGCGGTGTACTCAGCCAGCAGCGGCTTGCCGATCAGGTACAGATCGCCCATGGCGTCGAGGATCTTGTGCTTGACGAACTCATCGTCGTAGCGAAGGCCGTCGCTGTTGAGCACCTTGTAGTCGTCCATCACGATGGCGTTGTCCAGCCCGCCGCCCAGGGCCAGGCCATTGGAACGCAGCATCTCGAAGTCACGCGTGAAGCCGAAGGTGCGAGCGCGGGCGATGTCACGGCTGTAATTGCCACTGCCCAGGTCAAAGGCCACATACTGGCCCGTGGAATCCACCGCAGGGTGACCAAAATCGATCTCGAAATTGAGCTTGTAGCCGTGGTAAGGCGTCAGGCGGGCCCATTTGGCCTGCGCGCCCTCGCCTTCTCGCACCTCGACCGGGTGCTTGACGCGGATGAAACGCCGCGGCGCCTTCTGCAGCTCGATGCCGGCACTCTGCAGCAGAAACACGAACGAGGCCGAGGAGCCGTCGAGAATGGGCACCTCTTCGGCGGTGATGTCGACGTACAGGTTGTCAATGCCCAGACCGGCACAGGCGGACATCAGGTGCTCCACCGTGTGAACCTTGGCCCCACCAGCCGAGATGGTGGAGGCCAGCCGGGTGTCGGTCACCGCCTGAGCGGTGATGGGGATGTCCACCGGCTCGGGCAGATCGATGCGACGGAACACAATGCCCGTGTCGGGTTGCGCAGGCCTCAGGGTCAGTTCGACCCGTTGCCCGCTGTGCAGGCCGACGCCCACGGCGCGGGTCAGGGTCTTGAGGGTTCGTTGCTGCAGCATGGCTTCATTTTAAGTCCAGGCCATGCGTCGCAAGGTCGAGAGGGGTATCCAACGGATACAGCCCCCCCCAGGACACGGCGCCCTCTGACGACGCAGTGAACTCAGCCTGCAGCGGCCCCGTCACGACCGCACAGCGAACACAGGTCAAGCCGCACCATGACCCAGATCATAGGGTCTTTACTTAATGGCCCGACCCGACTCCTCAGCCTCGGAAGTCGCGTCGAAAATACCCCTCATCCGTGTGCAAAGCGCGTCCATCGGACCGAAGAATTCATTCGGCCCCTCACTTCAATTTTCAGCCCCCTCCACCATGAACAAACTCAGTTTCAAAACTAAGATCCTGCTGCTGATGTCCATGGCCCTGCTGGCCATCGCTGTGCTGGCCATCGGCTCGCTGCTGCAGCAGCGGCGCATGATCATCGACGCCCGCCAGGAACAACTGACCACGGCCGTGCAAGGGGCCTACAGCATTGTGGCGGCCTACCAGGCCAAGGCCGCCAGCGGCGCCATGTCGCTCGAAGACGCCCAGACCGCTGCCAAGGACGCGCTGCGCGTGTCGCGCTACGGCGGCCCCGAAGGCAAGACCGAGTACTTCTACATCTGGACCCTGGACGGCAAAGGTGTCATGCACCCGATCAAGCCCGAATGGGAGGGCAAAGACATGGCCGGCCAGATCAAGGACGGTGCCGGCACCGACATCATCAAGCTGCTGGCCGACGCCATCCGCGCCAGCAAGGACGGCCGCGCCTTCGTGCCCACCCAGTTCGCCCGCCCGGGCCAGCAGACCCTGGTGCCCAAGACGCTGTATGCCATCCGCCTGGACGCCTGGAATTGGATGGTCGGCTCGGGCGTGTACACCGATGACGTGGACAAGATGGTGCGTGACACGCTGCTGTTCGACCTGGGCATCGTGGCCTTCGTGATCCTGGCCGTGGGCGGCATCGGGGTGATGGTGTCGCGCTCGGTGATCCAGCAGATCGGTGGCGACCCGACCGTGGCCATGGCGGCCATGTCGGAAGTGGCCGAAGGCAATCTGGACGTGCAGATCCCCCCCTCGCCGGCGGGCTCGTTGCTGGATGCGCTGGAGCACATGGTGGTGTCCTTGCGGCGCCTGGTGACCGAGGTGCGTTCAGCCACCGACAGCATTGCCACCGCCTCCAGCGAGATCGCCCAGGGCAACACCGACCTGTCACAACGCACCGAACAGACCGCCAGCAACCTGCAGGCCGCCGCCGGCAGCATGGAAGAGCTGACCAGCACGGTGCAACAAACCTCTGACTCGGCCCAGACGGCCAACCAGATGGCCAACTCGGCCGCCGAAGTGGCACAGCGCGGGGGTCAGGTGGTGTCGGAAGTCGTGTCCACCATGGAAGAGATCAACACCAGCAGCAAGAAGATCTCCGACATCATCGGTGTCATCGACGGGATCGCCTTCCAGACCAACATCCTGGCCTTGAATGCGGCGGTGGAAGCCGCCCGCGCCGGTGAGCAAGGCCGCGGCTTTGCCGTGGTCGCCGGTGAGGTGCGCAGCCTGGCCGGTCGCAGTGCCGAGGCAGCCAAAGAGATCAAGTCGCTGATCGGCGCCTCGGTCGAGAAGGTGGAAAGCGGCACCCGCCTGGTGGGCAACGCCGGCAACACCATGACCGAGATCGTGGCCAGCGTGCAGCGCGTGACCGACATCATCGGCGAGATCCGCGCCGCGACCTCGGAGCAAAGCCAGGGCATTGCCCAGGTGAACACCGCCGTCAACCAGCTCGATCAGATGACCCAGCAGAACTCGGCCCTGGTCGAGCAATCGGCCGCAGCGGCGGACAGCCTGCGCGAACAGGCCATGCGCCTGACCGAGGTGGTGGCCCGCTTCCGCGTGCATGGCAGCGAAGTGGCCGCGCCCCGCCTGCGGCCCGCGGCCCCCCTGCGCCCGGCCGCCCCCCGCGCCGCGCCGGCCCCGCGGGTGAGCGCCGCGCCCGCCAAGGCCCTGCCTGGCAAGGCGGCCAGCAAGGCCACCACGGCACCCGCCCCTGCGCCAACACCCGCCGCCACGCCGCGCATCAGCGCCGCACCAGCCCCCAGCGCCGAGGGCGATTGGGAATCTTTCTGAGCGGTTGTCAGGGGCCGCGAAACCGCCCGTGCCCCTTGCGCCAACCGTCCAGCCGGCCCCGCTCCGGCTGACCGGCGGGCCTTCCTAGAGTGGCTGCTTTCTGTTTACAGGATGCAGCCCCATGAAAACACCGACCTCACCCCGCCTGAGCCTCTGGCTCTCACTGGCCCTCTTGCTGTCCAGTTGTGGCGGCAGCGACGCCCCCTCGCCCCCCCAACTGCACGTGCAGCAGGTCACTGTGTTCGGCGACAGCCTCAGCGATGTGGGCACCTATGGTCCTTTTGCTGGGGATTCCTCCCAACCCGGCAAGTTCACGGTCAACCCGGGCCAGGTCTGGGCCGAAGTGGTGGCGGCCCGTTATGGCGTGAAACTGACACCTCGGCGCCTGGTGGGCGACGGCGCCCAGGCCCAGGTGGTGGGGGGCAACGACTACGCCGAGGGCGGTGCCCGCGTGGCCCTGCTCCCCGGTGTGAGCGCCCTGGGCCGAAATGATGACGTGACACCGGTGCGGGCTCAGATCTCGGCCCGCCTGGCCCAGGGGCCGATGGCCAAGGGCGAGCTGGTTCTGCTGGCGGCCGGTGGCAACGACCTCTTTGCCCAGTTCGATGCCGCGTTCTGGTCGCGCCCGCCCGGGCTGGACGAAGACCAGGCACTGGCCCAGGCCACGGCGGGTGTCGAGCAGGCGGCCGACGATCTGGCCGCCGAGGTGCAACGCCTGCTGCAACACGGTGCTCCGCTGGTGGTGCTGGGCCTGGCCCTTGACTTTTCCAACAACCCATTTGCGCAGCGTTGGCTCGATGAGAAACAGCGGCGCCAGGTGCGCGCCTGGGCGCAGCGCTTCGAACAGCGCCTGCAGGCCGCCCTGGGTCAGCCACCCGGCCTGGTCTGGGTCGACTGGGGCCCGCTGGGGGAACGCCTGCTGACCCAACCCGCCACCTATGGCCTGATCGACGTCCAGACCCCCGCCTGCACCAACACCGTCCCCTCGGCCAGCGCCGTCTTTTGCTCGGCCCAGACCCTGGTGCAGCCCGATGCGGCCGAACGCTTTCTGTATGCGGACGATTTCCACTTCACGCCCCGAGGCCACGCCCTGCTGGCTGAAGAGGTGCTGAAAAAACTCGAGGCCCTGGCACATTGACGTGCACAGGGCCTCGTGGCTTGGGTCGCAGACCACCCAGGGTGGCCTGTGAGGGCTTGATCAGTCGGCTTGCTTGCGCAGGAAGGCCGGGATCTCCAGGTCGTCCATGCCGCCCGACACCAGGGCATCGACCTTGGCGGCGGCCTGGGTGCGGTTGGTGCGCCACACGCTGGGCACGCTCATGCTGCCGTAGTCCGAGCCCCCCACGGTGCTGCCCATGCCCACCTGGGCCACACCGGCCACGCTGCCGCCCGACGAGGCCACGGGCAGGTTGAAGCCGACGTTGTCGGTGCCAGTGCGCAGCACTTGCAGCGGAGGCGCGGCACGGCGGGCGTTCTGACGGCTCAGGCCGGTGGCGACCACGGTCACGCGGATGTTCTCACCCAGCGAGTCGTCGTAGGCGGCGCCGTAGATCACATGCGCATCGGGCGATGCGTAGGCATTGATGGTGCTCATGGCCAGCTTGGACTCGGACAGCTTCAGGCTGCCCTTGGCGGCGGTCACCAACACCAGCACGCCCTTGGCACCCGAGAGGTCGATGCCTTCGAGCAGCGGGCAGGCTACAGCCTGCTCGGCAGCGATGCGGGCGCGGTCAGGACCGCTGGCCACGGCCGTGCCCATCATGGCCTTGCCGGGCTCACCCATCACGGTGCGCACGTCTTCAAAGTCGACGTTCACATGGCCGTACTCGTTGATGATTTCGGCAATGCCACCCACGGCGTTCTTCAGCACGTCGTTGGCATGGGCGAAGGCTTCGTCCTGGGTGATGTCGTCACCCAGCACGTCGAGCAGCTTCTCGTTGAGCACCACGATCAGCGAATCGACATTGGCCTCGAGTTCGGCCAGACCGTCGTCGGCATTGGCCATGCGGCGCTTGCCTTCCCAGTCGAAGGGCTTGGTCACCACGCCGACGGTGAGAATGCCCATTTCCTTGGCCACGCGGGCGATCACAGGCGCGGCGCCAGTGCCGGTGCCACCGCCCATGCCGGCGGTGATGAACAACATGTGTGCGCCCGAGATGGCGGCACGGATGTCTTCCAGGGCCGCCTCGGCGGCATCGCGCCCCTTGTCGGGCTTGCTGCCGGCACCCAGGCCGCTCTGGCCGAGCTGGATGGTGCGATGGGCCGCGCTGCGGCCCAGGGCCTGAGCGTCGGTGTTCGCACAGACGAATTCAACGCCCTGCACATGACGCTGGATCATGTGCTCCACGGCGTTTCCGCCCCCCCCGCCAACACCAATCACCTTGATCTGAGTGCCCATGTTGAACTCTTCAACTTCGATCATTTCGATGGTCATCTTGTTGCTCCTGAATCTGCCTGCTTTGCAATTGCCAAAAATTTTTACTGACGGAATTGTGACTTGCCTTGAGCGTCTTATGGCGGTCCTGTAGAGTGCCAGCGCTCCTTTTTTTGCAGTGGCGGGCTACCTCTGGCCAGCCAGGGTTTGCGAGGCGGCGGCCCCAGGGCCGGCACCCCTGAATACAGGGTGCTGCCAGCCATGAGAAAGGGCCGCAGGGCCATGTCAGAAGTTCCCCACGATGAAGTCCTTGAAGCGACCGAAGGCCGTCTTCATGGAGCCACTCTTCTGCGCCACCTTGAAGCCGCGGATACGGGCCTGGCGGGCTTCTTCCATCAGGCCCATCACGGTGGCCGCGCGCGGCTGGGCCACCATGTCGGACAGGGCGCTGGCGTACTTGGGCAGGCCACGGCGCACGGGCTTCAGGAAGATGTCTTCGGCCAACTCGACCATGCCCGGCATCACGGCGCTGCCGCCGGTGAGCACGATGCCCGAGGACAGCACCTCTTCGTAGCCCGACTCGCGGATCACCTGCTGGACCAGCGAGAAGATTTCCTCGACACGCGGCTCGATCACGCCGGCCAGGGCCTGGCGGCTCAGCATGCGCGGGCCGCGATCGCCCAGACCCGGCACCTCGACCTGGGTCTCGGCGTCGGCCAGCAGTTGCTTGGCATAGCCCGACTCGACCTTGATGTCTTCGGCATCCTTCGTCGGCGTGCGCAAGGCCATCGCGATGTCGCTGGTGATCAGGTCGCCCGCGATCGGGATCACGGCGGTGTGGCGGATCGCGCCATTGGTGAAGATGGCCACGTCGGTGGTGCCGGCGCCGATGTCGACCACGGCCACTCCGAGCTCGCGCTCATCATCGGTCAGCACCGCCTGGCTGGAGGCCAGCGGGTTGAGCATCAGCTGCTCCACGTCCAGGCCGCAACGCCGCACGCACTTGATGATGTTCTCGGCCGCACTCTGGGCGCCGGTCACGATGTGCACCTTGGCCTCCAGGCGCAGGCCGCTCATGCCGATCGGTTCCTTGACGTCCTGGCCGTCGATCACGAACTCTTGCGGCTCGACCAGCAGCAGGCGCTGGTCGGTCGAAATGTTGATGGCCTTGGCGGTCTCCACCACCCGAGCCACGTCGGCCGGGGTGACCTCCTTGTCCTTGACGGCCACCATGCCGCTGGAATTGAGGCCGCGGATGTGGCTGCCGGTGATGCCGGTGTAGACACGCGTGATCTTGCAGTCGGCCATCAGCTCGGCTTCCTTGAGCGCCTGCTGGATGCTCTGCACGGTGGCATCGATGTTCACCACCACGCCGCGCTTCAAGCCATTGCTGGGGGCCACACCCAGGCCGGCCAGCTTGAGCTCGCCCCCAGGCAGGACCTCGGCCACCACCGCCATGACCTTGGCAGTGCCAATGTCCAGGCCCACCACCAGATCCTTGTATTCCTTTGCCATATGTTTACCTGTTCTATTCTGTGTTGGTTGGGTCGGTGTTCTTTGTTCTTATTTCTTGGGCTGTTCGGCGCTGACCGTGGTCACGCCGCGCAAGCGCAGGGCATAGCCTTCGGTGTGGCGCAGATCGGCCGATTCAAGCGAGCCCGGGTGCCGCCCGTAGCGCGAGGTGACCTGGGTCAGGGTGGCCACAAAACGGCGCGTGCGGGCCAGCACTTCATTGATGCTGCCACTGCCCAGCTCGATCGCAGCGCCCGAATCGAGCGTGGCACGCCAGCCCCCGCGCGGGGTCAGTTCGAGTTCAGCCAGGTCGAGCTCGACCTGCTTGAGGATGGGGCGCAGGCGGCCATACATGTCGAGCACCTCGACCGACTGGCCGGCCGGGCCGTACAGGCGCGGCAGGTCGTCCTGATCCACATCGTCCACATTGGCTTCGAACACCTCGCCGAAGCTGTTGAGCATGCCCGAGCCGCTTTCCGGGCCCCACAAGGCCACCGGCACGTGCTCTTCGAGGGTGATCTGCAACTGATTGGGGAACTGGCGCCGCACCGCCGCATGGCGCACCCAGGGCACCCCCTCGAAGGCCTCGCGCACCTGACGCAGGTCGACGGTGAAGAAATTGCCCACCAGCTTGTGCGCCACATTGGCACGCAGCGTGACCGCGTTGTTGTGCGTGAATTCGCCCTGCACCGACAGGCTGCCGATGGAGAACGCCGGGTGCCGCAGCACCCACCAGCCGCCCGCAGCCACGACCAGGGCGACACAGCCCATGAACAGGACCGAAGCGGTCAGGTTCATCAGCTTGACGTCCAAGGGTACGGCCAGGGGATCACTCATGGCGCATCAGGCTCCGGCCAGAGGTTTAGCGGGGCTGTCGAGCGTGGCCGTGGCCAGCACCTGCAGGCACAGGTCTTCATAGCTCAGACCGGTGGCACGGGCCGACATCGGCACCAGCGAATGGCCCGTCATGCCCGGCGAGGTGTTCATCTCGAGCAGGAAAGGCTTGCGGTCGCTGGCGCGGATCATCAGATCAGCACGGCCCCAACCCCGGCAGCCCAGGGCACGGTACGAGGCCAGCACGATGCGCTGGATCTCAGCCTCTTCCTCGGGCGGCAGGCCGCTCGGGCACTGGTACTTCACGTCGTCGGTGAAGTACTTGTTCTGGTAGTCGTAGGCGCCTTCGGGGGCGACGATGCGGATCACCGGCAGGGCCCGGGCCTCGGCACCGGTGCCCAGCACCGGGCAGGTCACCTCTTCGCCCTCGATGAACTCCTCGCACAGCACATCGGGGTCGTAGCGGGCCGACAGGGTGACCGCGTCCTGCATCTGCGAGTAGCCACGCACCTTGGTCACGCCGATGGACGAGCCTTCGCGCGGGGGCTTGATGATCAGGGGCAGGCCCAGCTCATCAGGCACCTGACGCACCAGCTCGCGGGTCTGCTGCTCGGGCGAGAGCCACACATAACGCGGCGTGGGCAGGCCCTCGGCGCTCCACAGGCGCTTGGTCATGACCTTGTCCATGGCCACACTGGAGGCCATCACACCCGATCCGGTGTACGGGATGCCCAGCAACTCAAGGGCCCCCTGCACCGTGCCGTCTTCGCCGTGGCGGCCATGCAAGGCGATGAAGCAGCGTTGAAAGCCGTGCTTCTTGAGCTCGCTGAGATCGCGCCCCGCCGGATCGAAGGGGTGGGCGTCCACACCACGCGACAACAAGGCCTGCAGCACGCCCTGGCCCGACATCAACGACACCTCACGCTCGGCCGAGGTACCGCCCAGCAGCACCGCCACCTTGCCCAATTCATTTGCCTGGATGTTCATCACCCCTGCCCTCCGACATCGCTCACCACACCCTGCACACCCGCGGCACCCTGAGGTGCCTGCTGTTGCAGCCACTCGACCACCTTGGCCGGCACCCCGCCGATGGAGCCCGCACCCATGCACATCACCACGTCGCCGGCGCGGGCGTTGCGGGCAATGGCCTGGGGCAGTTCTTCAACCCGGTCGACAAACAGCGGCTCGACCTGGCCCGCCACGCGCAAGGCGCGGGCAAGGGCTCGGCCGTCGGCCGCCACGATGGGGGCCTCGCCGGCGGCATACACCTCGGTCAGCAGCACGGCGTCAGCGCGGCCGATGACCTTGATGAAGTCCTCGAAGCAGTCGCGCGTGCGGGTGAAGCGGTGCGGCTGGAAAGCCAGCACCAGGCGACGGCCCGGAAACGCGCCGCGTGCGGCCGCCAGGGTGGCCGCCATTTCCACCGGGTGGTGGCCGTAGTCGTCGATCAGGGTGAAGCGGCCACCGTCAGCCGAGGGCAGTTCGCCATAGCGCTGGAAGCGCCGGCCCACGCCCTTGAACTGGGCCAGGCCGCGCAGCAGGGCCTCGTCTGGAATGCCCAGTTCGACGGCCACCGCGATGGCCGACAAGGCATTGAGCACGTTGTGTTCACCGGCCAGGTTCAGCACCACGGGCAGGTCCGGCAGGGTCACGCCATTGCGGCGCTGCACGGTGAAATGCATCTGGCCGTCCACGGCGCGCACATCGACGGCGCGCACCTGGGCGTCCTCACCGAAACCATAGCTGGTGATGGGGCACTGCACGCGGGGCATGATCTCGCGGATCGCCGGGTCGTCGGAACACAGGATGGCCGTGCCGTAGAAGGGCATGCGGTGCAGGAAATCCACAAAGGCCGACTTCAGCTTGTTGAAGTCGTGGCCGTAGGTCTCCATGTGGTCGGCATCGATGTTGGTCACCACCGCCATCACCGGCAGCAGGTTCAGGAACGAGGCATCCGACTCGTCGGCCTCAACCACGATGTAGTCGCCGCTGCCCAGCTTGGCATTGGCGCCGGCGCTGTTGAGGCGGCCACCAATCACAAAAGTGGGGTCCAGGCCGGCTTCGGCCAGCACGCTGGTGACCAGGCTGGTGGTGGTGGTCTTGCCGTGGGTGCCGGCGATCGCGATGCCGCGCTTGAGGCGCATCAACTCGGCCAGCATGACGGCGCGCGGCACCACCGGAATGCGTTTTTCACGGGCCTTCAGCACCTCGGGGTTGTCGGCCTGCACCGCGGTCGAGGTGACCACGCAGTCCACCTCGTCGAGGTGGGTCGCATCGTGACCCACGAAGGTGCGGATGCCCAGGCCCTGCAGGCGGCGCAGGGTGGCGCTGTCGGCCAGGTCGGAGCCCGAAATGGTGTAGCCCAGGTTGTGCAGCACTTCGGCAATGCCGCTCATGCCGGCCCCGCCGAGGCCCACGAAATGGATGTGACGGATGGCGTGCTTCATCGGGCCAGCTCCTCACAGGCGCTCACCACCTCAGTGGTGGCTTCAATTTTTTGCATCTTCTTGGCTTGCTCTGCCCGCGCCAGCAGGTCGGCGCGGGTGGTTTGGAGAATCAGCCCGGCCAGGTGCTCGGGCGTGAGTTCGGTCTGCGGCAACAGCCAGCCCCCGCCCGCTTCGACCAGGAAGCGGGCATTGGTGGTCTGGTGGTCGTCCACCGCATGGGGGAAAGGCACGTACACCGCTGCGGCGCCCACGGCCGCGATCTCGGTCACGGTGCTGGCGCCAGCGCGGCAGATGATCAGGTCGGCCTGGGCAAAGGCGGTGGCCGTGTCGTCGATGAAGGGCGTGAGCTCGGCCTGCACGCCGGCGGCGCGGTAGGCCTCGCGCAGGGCGTCGATCTGCTTGGCGCCGCTTTGGTGGATCACCTGTGGGCGCTCGGCCTCGGGGATGAGGGCCAGCGCCTGCGGCACGGTGTCGTTCAAGGCCTTGGCGCCCAGGCTGCCGCCCACCACCAGCACCCGCAGGGGGCCGTTGCGCCCGGCAAAACGCTCGGCGGGGCTGGCTTGCGTGGTGAAACCCGCGCGCAGCGGATTGCCCACCCAGCGGCCCTTGGCCATCACTTTCGGGAAGGCGGTGAACACGCGGTCGGCCACACCGGCCAGGATCTTGTTGGCCATGCCGGCCACCGAATTCTGCTCGTGCAGCACCAGGGGTTTGCCCAGCAGCACGGCCATCATGCCGGCCGGAAAGGTGATGTACCCGCCCAGGCCCACCACCACATCAGGCCGCACGCGGCGTACCACCTGCAGGCTTTGCCAGAAGGCCTTGAGCAGGCGCAGGGGCAGCAGGACCAGGGTCTTCAGGCCCTTGCCGCGCACGCCCGAGAAGTCCACCGTCTCGAAGGTGAAACCACGCGGCGGCACCAGCCGGCTTTCCATGCTGTCGGGCCCGCCCAGCCAGTGCACGCGCCAGCCGCGCTCGCGCAGGGCTTCGGCCACGGCCAGGCCGGGGAAGATGTGGCCACCGGTGCCACCCGCCATGATGAGGGCGGTCTTGGCGCTCATACGCGGCCTCCCTTCATCATCACCTTGTTCTCGTAATCGATGCGCAGCACCACTGCGATGGTCACCAGGTTCATGAGCACCGCCGAGCCGCCATAGCTCATCAGCGGCAGGGTCAAGCCCTTGGTGGGCAAGGCGCCCAGGTTCACGCCCATGTTGATGAAGGCCTGGAACCCCATCCAGATGCCCACGCCCTGCGCCACCAGACCCGGGAACACCCGGTCGAGGGCGATCGCCTGGCGGCCGATGTGCATCATGCGGCGCGTCATCCACAGGAACAGGCCGATCACGCACAACACGCCCACCAGACCGAATTCTTCGCCGATCACGGCCAGCAGGAAGTCGGTGTGGGCCTCGGGCAGCCAGTGCAGTTTCTCGACACTGCCGCCCAGACCGACGCCAAAGATCTCACCGCGGCCAATGGCAATCAGCGAGTGCGACAGCTGATAGCCCTTGCCCAGGGCGTTGTGCTCGCTCCAGGGGTCGAGGTAGGCAAAGATGCGTTCGCGCCGCCAGGGTGAGGCGGCAATCATCAGGCCGAAGGCGCCCACCAGCACCGCGGCAATCAGGAAGAACATGCGCGCGTTGACGCCGCCGAGAAACAGAATGCCCATGGCGATCACGGCGATCACCATGAAAGCGCCCATGTCGGGCTCGGCCAGCAGCAAGGCCCCCACCAGGGCCACGGCGGCCCCCATGGGCCAGACGGCCTGGAAGAAGCGCTCCTTCACTTCCATCTTGCGCACCATGTAGTCGGCCGCATAGAGCAGCACCGCGAACTTGGCCAGCTCAGAGGGCTGAAAGCTCAACGGGCCCAGTCCGATCCAGCGGCGCGCGCCATACACCACCTTGCCCACGTGCGGGATCAGCACCATGATCAGCAGCAGCAGCGAGACCACGAAAAGCCAGGGCGCGGCCTTTTCCCACACCTTCATGGGCACCTGGAAGGTCAGCAGTGCGGCCACAAAGCCCATCACCAGCCACAAGGCGTGGCGGGTCAGAAAGTAGGTCGGTGTGTAGTTGGCAAAGCGCGGGTTGTCGGGCATGGCCACCGAGGCCGAATACACCATCACCAGGCCCCAGGCCAGCAGGGCCACCGTGACCCAGACCAGCGCCTGATCCACCCCCAGCATGCTGGCGCGCATCGGCTCGCCACGCCCCTCGTCGGCCGACCAGGTGCGCACGGGCAGCACCTCGCCAGCGGCTTTGGAGACGCCGCTGAACCAGCCCGAAAGCCGGCCCGACAGGCTGAGGGAGGCGTTGCGCGTGTTCATGCGAAGCCGCCCTCCAGGGTCTGGCCCGCCTCTTCGGCCAGCAGTTGAACCGTGTCGCAGAACACGCGGGCCCGGTGGGCGTAGTTGTCAAACATGTCGAGGCTGGCGCAGGCCGGCGACATCAGCACGGCATCGCCGGGCTGAGCCAGTTCGGCTGCGAGGCGCACGGCCTCGGGCAAGGTGGCGCAAGTGTCGCAACGCACGCCGCTGTCTTGCAGGGCAGCGCCGATCTGCGGGCCATCACGGCCGATCAACACCACCGCGCGGGCAAAGCGGCTGACAGGTTCGGCCAGAGGCGAGAAGTCTTGCCCCTTGCCGTCGCCCCCCAGGATGACCACCAGGCGCCGGTCGGCGCCCAGGCCCTGCAGGGCCGCCACGGTGGCGCCCACGTTGGTGCCCTTGCTGTCGTCAAAGTACTCGACCTCGCGCACCAGGGCCACCGACTCGACCCGGTGCGGCTCGCCCAGGTATTCGCGCAGGCCATAGAGCATCGGGGCCATCGCACACCCTGCCGCGCAGGCCAGGGCCAATGCGGCCAGCGCGTTGGTGGCGTTGTGGCGGCCACGGATGCGCAAGGCATCGGCGGGCATCAGGCGCTGGATGTGCAATTCTTCGGCTTCGTCCTTGCGGCGCTTGCGGGTCTCATCGGCCTCCAGGGCGCGCACCAGCCAGGCCATGCCATTGACCACCTCGATGCCGAAATCGCCCGGGCGCTGCGGCATGCCGGCGCCGAAGGTCACGTGGGCCCGGACCTGGGGCTTTTGCAACTTCACCCGCAGCGGGGCCGGCAACATGGCCATCACCATCGCGTCGTCGCGGTTGAGCACCATCAGCGAGCGCTCGCCGAACACCCGGGCCTTGGCCTGGGCATAGGCCTGCAGGCTGCCATGCCAGTCAAGGTGGTCTTGTGTGACGTTGAGCACGGTGGCGGCCGTCGGCTCGAAGCCTGAAATGCCGTCGAGTTGGAAGCTGGACAGCTCCAGCACCCACACCTGGGGCAAGGTGCCGGCCTCCAGGTGCTGCTGCAGCGTATCGAGCAGGGTGGGCCCGATGTTGCCAGCCACCGCGACGGTCTTGCCCGCCCGCTCGACCAGCTGGCCGGTCAGCGAGGTGACGGTGGTCTTGCCATTGGTGCCCGTGATGGCCAGCACGGCCGGAGCGTAGCCCTGGGCCGCACGGACCGGTGGCTCGGGCTCGGCGGCGGCCTCGGGCAGGGCTTCAGAAGCAGGCTCGGTGTCGGTGTCGGTGTCGGAAGGCACGTCGGCCGGGGCTTCGTCCACCTTGGCCAGTTGGGCCAGTGCGTGGTTGAACAGGCTCAGTTCGCCCCCCACCCACAGGCCCGCAGCACGCGCCGGATCACACACCACCGCCACCGCAGCAGGCGACAGGCCGGGCGAGCGGAACACGGCACGCACATCGCTGCCCTCGACCAGGGCGGCACTGAAGGGGCCACCGACAAAGCGGACCTGGGGCCATTCGGCCTGCAGCGCGGCCAGTTGCGGCGGCTGCTCACGGCTGTCGGCCACCGTCACCCGGGCGCCCTGGCGCGCGCACCAGCGCGCCATCGCCAGGCCGGAAGCCCCCAGGCCCAGGATGAGGACAGGCTGATCTTGCAGGGAGGACGGGCTCACGGCTTACCTCAGCTTCAGGGTGGTCAGGCCCAGCAGGCACAACAGCATGGTGATGATCCAGAAGCGGACCACGACCTGGGTCTCTTTCCAGCCGCTTTTCTCGAAATGGTGGTGCAGCGGCGCCATCTTGAGCAGGCGCCGACCCTCACCGTACTTGCGCTTGGTGTACTTGAACCAGCTCACCTGCAGCATCACCGACAAGGCCTCGACCACGAAGATGCCGCCCATGATGGCCAGCACCACTTCCTGGCGCACGATGATGGCGATGGTGCCCAGGGCACCGCCCAGGGCCAGGGCCCCGACGTCGCCCATGAAGACCTGGGCCGGGTGGGTGTTGAACCACAGAAAGGCCAGGCCGGCGCCGGCCATGGCCGAGCAGAAAATCAGCAATTCGCCCGAACCCGGGATGTGCGGGAACAGCAGGTACTTGCTGTAGACAGCGCTGCCGGTGACATAGG
This sequence comes from Curvibacter sp. GW821-FHT01G03, assembly GCF_059422285.1. Lineage (NCBI taxonomy): Bacteria > Pseudomonadati > Pseudomonadota > Betaproteobacteria > Burkholderiales > Comamonadaceae > Curvibacter > Curvibacter sp. GW821-FHT01G03. Next base: position 169,762 of record NZ_JBWKWP010000012.1, on the reverse strand, counting down.
CAAACACGCCGAGCGACGAGCCCACCATCACCACCGGCATGATGGCCAGGCCATCCAGGCCATCGGTCAGGTTGACCGCGTTGCTCGATCCCACGATCACCAGGTAGGTCAGGATCACGAAGCCGAACACCCCCAGCGGGTAGCTGACCTCTTTGAAGAAGGGCAGCAGCAGACCGGCCTTGGGCGGCAGGTTGACGTCAAAGCCAGAACGCACCCAGGTGATGAACAGCTCGAACACGCGCAGGTTGGACACCTCGGAGATGCTGAACACCAGGTAAAGCGCCGCCAGCAGGCCGATCACGGATTGCCAGAAATACTTTTCACGCGAGCGCATGCCCTCGGGGTCTTTGTTGACCACCTTGCGCCAGTCGTCCACCCAGCCGATGGCGCCGAAGCCCAGGGTGACCAGCAGCACGATCCAGACGAAACGGTTGCTCAGGTCCGACCACAGCAGCGTGGAGATGGCGATCGACAGCAGGATCAGCACACCGCCCATGGTGGGGGTGCCGCTTTTGCTGAGGTGGCTTTCCATGGCGTAACCGCGGATCGGCTGGCCGATCTTGAGGGCGCGCAGGCGGCGGATCACGGCCGGGCCGGCCAGCAGGCCGATCAGCAAGGCCGTGGTGGCGCCCATGACGGCGCGAAAGGTCAGGTACTGGAACACCCGGAAAAATCCGAACTCGGGCGACAGCGTCTGCAACCATTGGGCAAGACTCAGCAGCATGGTTGCTTCTCCTCAAATACAAACACAGTCTCAGGGCAGCGGTGCATGGGACACCTCCTGAGCGGGGCGGGTGGCGGCTTCGATCGCCGCAATCACGCGCTCCATCTTCATGAAACGAGACCCCTTCACCAGCACCGAGGCACAGGTCGGCAAGGCCGCCAGCACCTCGTCGCGCAAGGCGTCGAAATCGGTGAAATGCCGGCCACCCGCATAGGCACGGGTGGTTTCGGCGGTCAGTTCGCCCAAGGTCAGCACCTGATCGATGCCGCGCTCACGGGCATAGGCGCCCACCTCGGCATGGAAGGCCGGGCCCTGCTCGCCCACCTCGCCGAAGTCGCCCAGCACCAGCAGGCGCGGCGCAGGCAGGCTGATCAGCACATCGATGGCCGCGCGCACCGAATCGGGGTTGGCGTTGTAGGTGTCGTCCACCACCGTCAGCGGGTGGGCGGAAGCGCCCTCACCCAACAAGGCCTGCCAGGCGCGCGAGCGCCCCTTCACCGGGGTGAAGGCGGCAATGCCTTGTTCGATGGCCGCCACCGGCACGCCGGCGCCCAGGGCACAGGCCACGGTGGCCAGCGAGTTGCGCACGTTGTGCAGGCCGGCCAGGGCCAGGGTGTAGTTGAGTTCGCCCGCCGGGCTGTGCACCTGCACGGCCCAGGCCGCGCCGGTCCAGCGGGCCGCGCGCAGCGTGACTTCGGCGGCCACGCCCTCGGTGGCCGAGAAGCGCAGCAGCCGGGCTGTCGGCCCGGCCAGATCGGCCCACAAGCCGGCATAGGGCTCGTCCGCCGGGAACACCGCCACGCCGCCGGGCATCAACTGGGTCAGCACCTGACCATTTTCGAGGGCCACGGCTTCGACCGTGCCCATGAACTCCTGGTGCTCGCGTTGGGCGTTGTTGACCAACGCCACGGTGGGCGCGGCCAGCGGGGCCAGGTAGGCGATCTCGCCGGGGTGGTTCATGCCCAGCTCGACCACGGCCGCCCGGTGTTCGGGGCGCAGGCGCAACAGGGTCAGCGGCACGCCGATGTCGTTGTTGAAATTGCCGGCCGTGGCCAGCGCGGCCTCGCCCCAATGGGCGCGCAGCACCGAAGCCAGCATCTGGGTGGTGGTGGTCTTGCCATTGCTGCCGGTGACCGCGATCAGCGGGCCCGTGAAGCGCCGGCGCCAGGCTGCGGCCAGGGTACCCAGGGCCAGTCGGCTGTCTGCCACTTCGACGCCGCTCAGGCCGGCCTCGCTCAGGCCGCGTTCAGCCAGGATCGCGCGGGCGCCGGCCGCGGCGGCCTGGGGCATGAAGTCGTGGGCGTCGAAACGCTCGCCGCGCAGGGCCACGAACAGATCGCCAGCCTGCAGGCTGCGGGTATCGGTGTGCACCCGCAGCAAAGGGGTGTCGGGCTGGCCCAGCAGGCGCGCGCCAGGCAAGGCGGCGGCCACTTCAGCCAGGGTGAGCATGCAGGTCGTCAAAGGCCTTCTCCGTTGTGGCGCAGGGCCTCTTCAATGATCTTCTGGTCGGAGAACGGCTGGCGCACGCCTTCGATCTCCTGGTAAGCCTCGTGGCCCTTGCCGGCCACCAGCACGACATCGGCTGGGGCGGCCTGGGCCAACACCTCGCGGATGGCGGCCGCCCGGTCCACCTGCACCTCCACGCAGTGGCGATGGCTCAGGCCCAGCAGGATCTGGCTGATGATGAGCTCTGGCTTTTCGAAGCGCGGGTTGTCGCTGGTCACCATGACCATGTCGGCCTCTTTCTCGGCCACCGCCGCCATCATCGGGCGCTTGATCGGGTCACGGTCACCCCCGCAACCAAACACGCACCAGAGGCGCCCACCGCGTTCGGTGGCTGCCGGGCGCAGGGCCTGCAAGGCTTTTTCGAGCGCATCGGGGGTGTGTGCGTAGTCGACCACCACCAGGGCTTGGCCATCGCCACCCCGGCAGTCCATGCGGCCAGGCACCGGCAGCAGGGTCTGGCAGACCGCCACGGCGGCGTCCAGCGGCACGCCCAGGGCCCGTTGGGCAGCGATGACGCCGAGCAGATTGCTGACGTTGTAGGCACCGATCAGCGCGGTGTGCAGGGTGTGCGTGTGCTCGCCCTCATGGATCTCGAAGCTGAGCCCGCGTGCGCCAAGGCGCAGGCCGCTGGCGCTCAGGCGGGCCGCCCCTTGCAGGGAAACGGTCCAGAGTTCGAGGTGGCCGGCCTTCAGGCGCTCAGCCAGGGCGGCGCCCTGGGGATCGTCCACGTTGACCACGGCGGCCCGCAATCCCGGCCAGTTGAACAACGCCGCTTTGGCCTGCCAGTAGGCCGCCATACTGCCGTGGTAGTCGAGGTGGTCCTGGGTGAAGTTGGTGAACAAGGCCACACTCACGCGGCAGCCATCGAGTCGGTGCTCGGCCAGGCCGATGGACGAGGCCTCGATCGCGCAGGCCTTCAAGCCCTGGCTCACGAAGCTGCGCAACTGACGCTGCAGCAACACCGGGTCAGGGGTGGTCATGCCGGTGCCGCTGATGTGTGCCAGCGGATCGGCCGCGCCGGGGACCGGCACCCGGCCGGTCCCCAGCGTGCCAACCATGGCGCAGGGTCGGGCCAGGCCGGCGGGCAGGTTGGACAGGGCCTGGGCCAGCCACCAGGCGGTGGAGGTCTTGCCGTTGGTGCCGGTGATGGCCAGCAAATCGAGTTGTTCGCTGGGGTGCTCAAACCACTGGGCGGCGAGGGGGCCGGTGGCCGCCTTGAGGCCTTCGAAACGAGCCACGGGCGCGTCAAGCGGCCAGTCGGCCAGGGCCTCCAGACCGCTGTCTTCAACCACGCAGGCCACCGCACCCTGGGCCAGGGCCGCACGCACATAACGGCGCCCGTCGGTGGCCGCACCGGGCCAGGCGATGAAGGCTGCCCCCGGGGCGAGTTGACGGCTGTCGGGCACGATATCGGTCGCGCCCTTGGCTCGCAGCCAGGCCACCAGCTCGGCAGGGCTTTGGAGAGGCTTCAGCATCAGAAGGACTCCTCGACTTCCTGCGCCACCACCTGGGGCTTGACCGACAGGTCGGGCTGCACGCCCATCATGCGCAAGGTCTGCTGGACCACCTCGCTGAACACCGGGGCGGCCACGGTGCCACCGTAGTATTGGCCGGCACTGGGCTCGTCGACCATCACACCCACGATGATGCGGGGCTTGTCGATGGGTGCCATGCCCGTGAACCACGAACGGTATTTGTTGCTGGCGTAACCCTTGCCGACCTGCTTGTGTGCCGTGCCCGACTTGCCCCCAACCGAGTAGCCCACGGTCTGGGCCTTCATGCCGGTGCCGCCCGGGCCGGCCGCCATCTGCAGCATCTTGCGCACGGCGGTGGCGGTCTGGGGCGAGAACACCTTGACGCCGCTGGCGCGGCTGTCGCTCTTGAGGATGGTGGCCGGAATGATCTCGCCGTCATGCGCAAACGCGGTGTAGGAACGCACCATCTGGAACAGCGAAGCCGACAGGCCGTAGCCGTAGGACATGGTGGCCTGTTCGATCGGGCGCCAGCTCTTGTAGGGACGCACCCGGCCCGACACGGCGCCGGGGAAGGAAATCTGAGGCTTCTGGCCGAAGCCGAGTGCCGAGTAGGTGTCCCACATCTCGTGCGGGCTCATGCGCTGGGCGATCTTGGTGGCGCCCACGTTGCTCGACTTCTGGATCACCCCCTCGACCGTGAGCACGCCGTAATTGTGGGTGTCGGTGATGGTCGAGCCGGTGATGGTGAGGCGGCCCGGGGTGGTGTCGATGATGGTCTGGGGCGTGATGCGACCTGCCTCCAGGGCCATGCCCACGGTGATGGGCTTCATGGTCGAGCCAGGCTCGAAGGTGTCGGTCAGGGCGCGGTTGCGCAGTTGCTCGCCGCTCAGGTTCTGGCGCTTGTCGGGTTGGTAGCTGGGGTAGTTGGCCAGGGCCAGCACTTCACCGGTGCTGGAGTCGATGACGACAACACTGCCTGCCCTGGCCTTGTTCGCGATCACGGCCTCGCGCAGGCGTTGGTAGGCAAAGAATTGCACCTTGCTGTCGATGCTGAGTTCGATGTCACGGCCATCCATCGGGGGGATCTGCTCGCCCACGTCTTCCACCACGCGGCCGAGGCGGTCCTTGATCACGCGGCGTGAACCGGGCTTGCCGCCCAGGTCTTTGTTGAAGGCCAGCTCGATGCCTTCCTGACCCTGGTCTTCGACATTGGTGAAGCCGACCACGTGGGCGGCGCTTTCGCCCTCGGGGTACTGGCGCTTGTATTCCTTGCGCTGGTAGATGCCCTTGATGCCGAGTTCGGCCACCTTGCGCGCCACGGGTTCATCGACCTGGCGCTTGATCCAGACAAAAGACTTGTCTTCGTTTTCGAGTTTCTTGTTGAGCTCGGCCAGAGGCATCTCGATCAGGCGGGCCAGTTCACGCAGCTTGACCGGGTCGCGGTCCACGTCTTCAGGAATGGCCCACAGGCTGGGCGCCGGCACGCTGGAGGCCAGGATCAGGCCATTGCGGTCCAGGATGCGACCACGGCTGGCCGGCAGTTCGAGCGTGCGCGCAAAGCGAACCTCGCCTTGACGTTGGAAGAAGGCGTTGGCCACCACCTGGATGTAGGCGGCGCGGGCCGCCAGACCCAGAAAACCGAGCGCCACCACGGCCACGATGAACTTGCTGCGCCAGACCGGGGTCTTGCTGGCCAGCAAGGGGCTGGAGGTATAGAGCACGCTGCGGCTCATGGCTTGCCCTTGGCAGCGTCGCCCTGGGCGTCGGCCTGGGGGCCGCCACTGTACTGGACGTATTGGGTGATTGACGGCGTGGCATTGCGCATCTGCAGCTGCGTGCGGGCCAGTCGCTCGATGCGCGAGGGCGTGGCCTGGGCACGCTTCTCGACTTGCAGGCGGTCGTTCTCGAGTTCGATCTTGCGCGCCTCGGCCTGGGCCCGGTCCAGCGCCATGAACAGGCGACGCGACTCATACTGGTTGTGCACCAGGTACAGCGCGCTGAGCACGATGGCCACCAGCAGGACCAGGTTGAGACGGGTCACGCGCGCAGCCCCCCACAGCCAAGGGCTGCAGCCAAGGTGACGACGGGCTGGCGCCAAGCGCTCATGCCACCTCCGTGCGTTGGGCCACCCGCATGATGGCGCTGCGTGCGCGCGGGTTGCGGGCCACTTCGGCCTCACCAGGCTTGATGCGGTCCAGCGCCTCGAACTTCATGGGCTGCGGCGCGGCAAAGGGGGCACGACGGTCGTACACCTCTTTGGAATGCTTGGCCACGAACTGCTTGACGATGCGGTCTTCCAGCGAGTGGAAGCTGATCACGGCCAGTCGTCCGCCGGGTGCCAGCACCGACAGCGAGGCCTCTAGCGCTTGTTGCAGCTCTTCAAGCTCGGCGTTGATGAAAATCCGAAGAGCCTGAAATGTGCGCGTTGCAGGGTTCTGGCCCGGCTCGCGGGTTTTGACCGTGCCAGCCACGAGCTCGGCCAGCTCGGCGGTGGTTGAAATTGGGCCCCGTTCCTGTCGGCGAGCCACAATCGCCTTTGCAATCGGAAAAGCAAACCGTTCTTCGCCGTAGTCACGTATCACCTCCGAAATCTGTTGAACTTCCGCCGTGGCCAGCCACTCGGCCACGCTCTCGCCGCGCGTGGTGTCCATGCGCATGTCCAGCGGGCCATCGAAGCGGAAACTGAATCCACGCTGCGGGTTGTCGATCTGGGGTGAGCTCACGCCCAGATCCATGAGGACACCCTGGACGCTGCCGGCCGGCAGCTCGCCCAGGTGGCAGAAACCCTCGTGCCTGATGGAAAAACGCGCATCGGAGATGCGCGCGGCTTCCTGGATGGCATCGGGGTCTTTGTCGAATGCGATCAGCCGGTCATGCGGTCGCAAGCGCGAAAGCAGAAGACGCGAGTGACCGCCGCGCCCGAACGTGGCGTCCACATAGGTGGCCGGGCTGTCGGGCGGGGGGTTGCCCAGCAAGGCGTCGACCGCCTCGTCGAGCAGGACCGTGGTGTGTTGAAAAGGGTTGTCCACCGAGGGGCCTCAAAAAGAAAAGTCCTTGAAGACCTCGGGCATGTCGCCCTGCATGGCCTTGGCTTCCTGCTCGTCGTAGGTCGCCTTGTCCCAGAGCTCGAAGTGATTGCCCATGCCCAGCAGCATGGTGTCTTTGGCGATGCCGGCAGCCTGACGCAGCTCAGGCGAAACCAGCACACGGCCGGTTCCATCCATCTCGACGTCCATGGCGTTGCCCAGAAAGATGCGCTTCCACCACTGGGCGGACATCGGCAACTCGGCCACACGCTCGCGGAATTTCTCCCATTCAGGGCGCGGAAAAATCATCAGGCAGCCATGAGGGTGCTTGGTGATGGTCAGTTGGCCAGCAGCGGTCGCGCTCAGGACGTCACGATGCCGGGTCGGCACAGAAAGCCGGCCCTTCGCATCCAGACTCAGAGACGAAGCCCCTTGAAACACGACAGCACACCCCAGGTTGATTTCCGGTGCAGAAGTGGCGAAAACAGCTTTTGAAGGCACTTTTCACCACTTAATTGCACTTTTTTCCACTGTAGCAGGAAATGCTCACGCCGCAAGAGGACTTGCCACAATTTTTTGTAATGAAATCAAGGACTTAGAGACCAAACCGAAAGTCACGCTCAGTCAAAAATCCTTCCAGGTGAAGCACTTAGCTCAGGCTCTGAAAGTGAACTGTGAAGCTCCAGTGAAGCGCAAACGCGCCCAGGCGGCCCTGGTTGGGCCGCCTGGGCAGGGGGCTCAGATTGTCAGAGGATGTAACGCGACAAATCCTCGTCCTGGCTCAATTCAGCCAGGCGCGCATCGACAAAATCGGCATCGATGCGCACGGTCTGGCCCTGCAGCCGGGCAGCGTCGAAGCTCACTTCGTCGAGCAGGCGCTCCATGACGGTGGACAGGCGGCGGGCGCCGATGTTTTCGGTGCGTTCATTGACCTGGAAGGCCGTGTGAGCCAGGCGGGTGATGCCTTCGGGGGTGAACTCCAGGGTGACGCCTTCGGTGGCCAGCAGGGCCTGGTACTGCTTGACCAGGGAGGCATGGGTCTGAACCAGGATGGCCTCGAAGTCTTCGACCGACAGCGACTGCAGCTCGACCCGGATCGGAAAACGCCCCTGCAATTCGGGGATCAGGTCGCTGGGCTTGCTCAGGTGGAAAGCGCCCGAGGCAATGAACAGGATGTGGTCGGTCTTGATGATGCCGTATTTGGTGGACACGGCCGTGCCCTCCACCAGCGGCAGCAGGTCGCGCTGAACGCCCTGGCGCGACACCTCGGCGCCACTGCCTTCGCTGCGCGAGGTGACCTTGTCGATTTCATCGATGAAGACGATGCCGCTTTGCTCGGCATGGCTGAGTGCCTGGGCCCGGATTTCCTCTTCGTTGACCAGCTTGGCCGCCTCTTCGTCAACCAACTGGCGCAGTGCATCGGCGATGCGCAGTTTGCGCGTCTTGCGCTTGCCCTGCCCCATCTGACTGAACATGCCGCGCAGTTGCTCGGTCATTTCCTCCATGCCGGCGGGGCCCATGATCTCCAGGGGCTGTTTGTTGTCGGCCAGATCGATCTCGATCTCGCGGTCGTCGAGTTGGCCTTCACGCAGCTTTTTGCGAAAGGCCTGGCGGGCGGCACCGTCCGGTGCGGGCTCGGTCGCTTCGCTGCCAAAGACTGGGCGGGCCGGCGGAATGAGGATGTCGAGGATGCGGTCTTCGGCCGCGTCTTCGGCCCGGGTACGCACCTGGCGCTTGGCCGTTTCGCGGGCCTGCTTGACCGCCACCTCGGCCAGGTCGCGGATGATGGAGTCGACATCCTTGCCCACATAACCCACCTCGGTGAACTTGGTGGCTTCGACCTTGATGAAGGGGGCATCGGCCAGGCGGGCCAGGCGGCGTGCGATCTCGGTCTTGCCCACGCCGGTGGGGCCGATCATGAGGATGTTCTTGGGGGTGATCTCGGGGCGCAGCTTGGCATCCACCTGCTGACGACGCCAGCGGTTGCGCAGTGCAATGGCAACCGCACGCTTGGCACTGGCCTGACCGACGATGTGATTGTCCAGCTCGGACACGATTTCCTGGGGGGTCATGGAAGACATGGGCAGATCCTGGGGAGCCTGCCAGCGCCTGGGGCTGGCCGGCTGAAACGGGCAAATCAGTCGAGGGTCTCGAGGGTGTGGTGCATGTTGGTGTAGATGCACAACTCGCCAGCAATCGCCAGCGACTTGCGCACCACCTGCTCGGGTGGCAGATCGGTGTTCTCGATCAGGGCCTTCGCAGCCGAGTGCGCATAAGAGCCCCCCGACCCGATGGCCACGATGCCCTGCTCGGGCTCCAGCACATCGCCATTGCCGGTGATGATGAGCGAGGCCTCCCGGTCAGCCACGGCCAGCATGGCCTCCAGGCGGCGCAGCACACGGTCGGTGCGCCACTCCTTGGTCAGTTCGATGGCCGAACGCACCAGATGGCCCTGGTGCTTTTCCAGCTTGGCCTCGAAGCGCTCGAACAAGGTGAAGGCGTCCGCGGTGGCGCCCGCAAATCCGGCCAGCACCCGGCCATGGTGCAGCTTGCGCACTTTGCGTGCCGTGCCTTTGACAACGATGTTGCCCAGGGTCACCTGGCCGTCGCCACCAATCGCCACCAGCACGCCGGAGGGGGTTTGCCGACGCACGCTGAGGATGGTCGTTCCGTGAAATTGTTCCATAGTGTCTTGAGATAAGGGCGCAGCGCCGATTTGCAACGGGTCATCAACCACTCATCGCGCCGCTGGTCAGCCCGAGCGCCCAGGGCGCCGGGACGGGGGGGTCAATCCTGCCGGGGAATCACCCTGGCATGCTCATTGATGCCGATCACATTGAAAAACACGGCCACAAGCCGGTTCAGGTGCAGGAACTGGACCTGGGTTCCCTCTGCCTGCCGGGCCGCGGCCCAATTGAGCACCGAGCCTGCCGCCAGAAAGTCGATGCGCACCAGACGGGCGCAATCGACCACCAGCACGCGGGGAATCTGGTAGCCCGGCAAGGGCACGGGCAAAGTCCCCTCGATGTCGGTGGTCACCTCACCCGACAGTGCCACCGAGATCGGCGAAGACACCCCCATGCTGGTGTCCATCTGAGACATTTCGCCCACCAGGGCGGTCGAGGCAAATTCGGTCTGGTAGCGCGAAGCCTGGGCGGGCATGACATCCGGCGACGGTGGCTGAACCAGCACGGCAGAACCGTCACCAGAAAGCACCAGACACTCGCAATACGGCGCCTGCCACGACGGTGGCGACAACTCGTAGGTCACGCAGTAATCCAGCGCCACCAGCTCGAACTCTTCGGCCCGGCCCAGCAATCGCAGCGACTCCATGCGCAGGCGCCACCAGGACTGAGGGGTGTCAGCGTGTCCAGAAGGGGTTTGTGTGCGCAGCAGATCGTCCAGCGCGGCCAGGCCTTGCCAGCGCAGGCGCACCCGCGAGCTGGCCCAGTCGGCCACCAGATCCGCCAGGGGCTCGACCGCCGAGGGCTCGATGCGGCTCAGGCGCGACCAATCCAGCAGCCAGGGCGATGCCGCCCGCTCCAGGGCCACCTTGAGGGCCCGCACAACGTCGGATGTCAGCACCGGTGGAGCGATCCACTGGTAGCCTGGCCCTTGATCAGCCACGTCAAAGCTGTGCAGCCGCTGCCCTGGCTCCTCGGACCATTGGCCCCACACAGGACCGGACTTGCCGAAGATGCCAGCGAAATCGATGGCCGCGCTGTCAAAGCGGTCTTGCTGGCCGGTGGAGCGGTACAGATCGAACAAGGCCATCCACAAGGGCTCGCGCCGGATCAGGCTGGGCTGGCGCAGCAGCTCCAGCACCGCCGATTCGGCCGCCTCGACATCGCCGTTGGCGTAGCGTATCGCGGCTTCTTCGAGCTCGGGCAGGTGCACAAAAACCTGCGAATCGGGCACGAAGGTCTGCGTAGCGCCAAAGTCGATGGGCGAGGAGGAGGACTGCGGCTGCACCGCCGTGGGTGCGAAGGCCGGGAAATGGGTGGCGGGCTGGGTGGCATCCCAGCGCGTGCCGGCAGGAACGGTGCTGGGCATCAGGCTGCCCGGCTGAGTGGTGAGGTTGCGCAACATCGACGGACTGACCGTCGAACTCGGCATGCTCAAGGGCATGGCATCGGAGGGCAGCACCGGCGGCTTGCCTGCAGCGGCAGCGGCCGCTGCAGGTGCGGCTTGCGCCGCCAACGGAGCGGCCGCGGAATCCATCCCCAGCGGGCGGGTGGGGGCAAACGCATTCGGCGACACCGCAGGCGTGCCGGGCGGTGGTTGCCCTTGCTTGGCGCGCCACCACTGCATCGACATCTGGGCCTCGATCTCGTCGATCTTCTTGAGGGTGCCGGCACGGTCTTCGATGCGCGAAGCCAGGCTGCTCTGGAAAAACGAAGGCCGGGCCGGGTCGACCGGGGGATTGAGGGCTTCACGCTTGCGCAGCTTGCGCAATTGATCAAACTCGCGGCGGCGCACAAAATCGTTGCGTCGCTTGCGCTCAATCATTTCCTTGAGCGCCTGCTTGTTGTATTGGCTGTCGCGATCTTCCTCCGGCTGGTTCAGATCGCCCCAATTGGTGGTGGGGCTTGTGACAAAGCGCACCACCTTGGACAAGAGGCCGGAAGGATCTTCTTTGGTCATGGAGACGCCAGCTGCAGAGCCAGGGCGAACGCAGGATCAGTCGCCGAACATCTTCTGCTTGAGCTCGCGGCGCTGTTGCGCCTCAAGCGACAGGGTGGCGGTAGGACGGGCCAGCAGGCGGCCCACGCCAATCGGCTCACCGGTTTCATCGCAGTAACCATAGTCGCCAGCGTCGATGCGGACAATCGACTGCTCGATCTTCTTGAGCAGCTTGCGTTCACGATCGCGGGTGCGCAACTCCAGCGCATGCTCTTCTTCGATGGTGGCGCGGTCAGCAGGATCGGGCACCACCACGGTGTCTTCGCGCAGATGCTCGGTGGTTTCACCGGCGTTGTTCAGCATGTCCTGCTTGAGGCGGGTCAGCTTGAGGCGGAAGAAAGCCGTCTGCTTTTCGTTCATGTACTCGGTGTCGGGCATGGCGAGCACTTCTTCGTCCGTCAGCTGTTCAACAGACTTGGTCTTCCAGTTGTTGGCCAGCTTGGGGTCTTTCTTGATCGCCGAAAGGGAGGGCGAAGCGTTCATTGTCGTAGGCATGGTGTTGAGAAAGCTGGCTTTGGCGGCGGTGGACGCCACGGCTGAAGCCGTGGCCATGGATGGTACGGTTAATTGGGTCAGTCTGGAAGATGGGCGCGCACTGCGTTGCGGAGACCCATCTTCGGCAGGGGCAGGAACTTCGTTCCCGGCACGCACGGCTGACGCTGGATCGGCCGGCTTGCGAGTCACCGTCTTGGCCGAATCCGGTGTTGCCGGAGAGGCCGCTGCCTTCATCACTGCGCTGGCCGTCTTGGCCACCACCGGTGCTGCCGCCTTGGTTTTGCTGGCGGGGGCTTTCAAAGACTGTCTCCTCGCAAGGCCGGCGCCATCGCCTCAAGCCAGCGTGCCGGCTTGAAAGAGCCGGTGCGCAGGACCGCTCTTTGACCGGGGCGCGATTGTATAGGGATGCGCCCGCGTGCCGTCAACCGTTGCAGAATCGAGACATTCATGACCCACCGCCCCCGCAAAAAGACGCAAGTCTAGGGCTTTTGCCTGCTCAGGCAAGCCCATTTGCTGCATTTTTGATACGGAATGACGATCGAGTCACTCGATCAGACCAGACACTGCTCCAGCCCCTGCAAAAAGATGTCGCGCGGCAGGTCGATGCCGATGAACACCATCTTGCTGACGCGGGCTTCGTCGGGTCCCCACTGGGGGCCCAGGTCGCTGCCCATCAGCTGGTGCACGCCCTGGAAAATCACCTTGCGCTCGGTGCCCTGCATGTTGAGCACACCCTTGTAACGCAGCATGCGCGGGCCATAGATGTTGACGATCGCGCCCAGGAAGTCCTCCAGCTTGGCCGGGTCGAAAGGACGCTCGGCCTTGTAGGCAAAACTTTTCACATCGTCATCATGGTGGTGGTGATGACCGTGTCCGCCGTGCTGGTGCGAGGGGTGGTTGCAGGCCTCGCCCGGCGCATGGTCATGGTGATCATGGTGGTGATCGTGATCGTCTTCCTTCAGGAAATCCGGATCAATGTCGAGCTTGGCGTTCAGGTTGAAGCCACGCAGGTCGAACACCTCGCTGAGCGCCACCTCACCAAAATGCACGGCTTTCTGAGCGGCGCGCGGGTTCATGTGGGACAGGCGATGCTTCAGGGCCTCAACCTCTTCGGGCGCCACCAGATCGGTCTTGCTGATGAAGATCTGGTCGGCAAAGCCCACCTGACGACGGGCTTCCTGGCGATCGTTGAGTTGCTGGGCCGCGTGCTTGGCGTCCACCAGGGTCAGGATGGAGTCGAGCAGGTAGGTTTCAGCGATCTCTTCGTCCATGAAGAAAGTCTGGGCCACCGGGCCCGGGTCGGCCAGGCCGGTGGTCTCGATGACGATGCGCTCGAAATCGAGCATGCCTTTGCGGCGCTTGGCCGCCAGCAGTTGCAGGGTCTCGCGCAGGTCTTCACGGATGGTGCAGCAGATGCAGCCATTGCTCATCTGGATGATCTGCTCTTCGGTGTTGCTGACCAGGATGTCGTTGTCGATGTTCTCTTCACCAAACTCGTTCTCGATCACGGCGATCTTCTGGCCATGGGCCTCGGTGAGCACGCGCTTGAGCAAGGTGGTTTTACCGGAACCCAGAAAACCGGTGAGGATGGTGACGGGAATGAGGGCCATGACAAGACTTTCAGCAAATGAGAGACGGCAGAAGTGGGGCGGCAGCAGCGGCGGGCGGGGTGCCTTGGGGTGGACGCGGCGGGCGCATGCAACACCCGGGCCAAACCCCTGATCTGAGGAGTTTAGCCCCGGTTTTCAAGCCCTGCCGGGCAAGGGCTTGGCTCAGCGCCGCACCACCACCAGGCCCTTGAGGTACTCGCCCTCGGGGAAGGCAATCGTCATCGGGTGGTCCGGGGCACCGCCCAGGCGTTCGGTGATGTAGCCGTCCACCCCGGCATCGCTGCCGGCCGAGGCCACGATCTTGTGGAACAGATCGGCACTGATGCCACCCGAGCACGAGTAGGTGAACAGCACGCCCCCGGGCGCCAGCAGCTTGAACGCCAGCCGGTTGATGTCCTTGTAGGCGCGAGCAGCCCGGTCGGCATGGGCCGCGGTCGGAGCAAACTTGGGCGGATCCAGGATGATCGCGTCAAAGGTGCGCCCCTCGGCCCCGAAACGGCGCAGCGAAGCATTGACATCGGCATCGAGAAATTCGGCACGCTCGGCCGCAAAGCCGTTCAAGGCCACGTGGGCCCGGGCCCGCTCCAGGGCCGGCGCCGAAGAATCGATCGAGGTGACATGGGCCGCGCCGCCGGCCAACGCCGCCACGGTGAAGCCACCGGTGTAGCAGTAGCAGTTCAGCACGCTGCCGAACTGACGCTGGCGGGTGACTTCGGCAAAGCGTTGGCGGCTGTCGCGCTGGTCCAGGTAGAAGCCGGTCTTGTGGCCCTCGGCCACATCCAGCGTCAATTGCCAGTCGTGCTCACGCAGCGTGATGCCGGTGGGGGCTGGCTGGCCATCGGCCAAGGTGCCGCCGCGCAGCCAGCCGGTGGCCTCGGGCAGGCCCTCCAGCGCACGCGAACTGGCATCCGAGCGCTCATACAGCTTGCTCAGGCCGGTTTCGCGCAACAGGGCGTCGGCCAACACGTCTTTCCAGCGCTCCATGCCGGCGGTGCCGAACTGGGCCACCAGGGTGTCGTCGTAGCGGTCCACCACCAGGCCCGGCAAGCCATCCGATTCGCCATGCACCAGGCGGATGCCGTTGCTCTGCACATCGAACCAGGCGCGCGCCGCGATGGAGCGCTTCACCGCTGCGCCCATGAAGGCCGCATCGACGCGCTGGGCCTCGTCAAAACTCCAGACCCGCGCCTTGATCTTCGAGGCCGGGCTGAAGGCGGCCCAGGCCAGAAAGCGCCCGTCGGCGGCCTCGACGCGCACGGTCTCTCCGGCATCGCCACCGCCCTTGGCAATGGCCGAGTCAAAAATCCAGGGGTGGCGGCGCAGCAGCGAGCGCTCCTTGCCTTCGCGCAGTCGAATCGTTTTCATGGGGCGGAATTGTCCTTCCTTTTACCGCCCAACCTAAAAAGACGACCTTTCACCCACCTCAAAGGCGTTGCCCAAAGCGCTCGAAGCGCGGCATCCAATGCCCCAGGATGTCGGCCGACACCAGCACGCCCCGGGCCTGGCCGATCAGCAAGGCCCTCGGCACGAAGCCGATGTAGCGCGAATCGGCACTGTTGTCGCGGTTGTCACCCAGCATCAGGTACTGCCCCTGGGGCACGGTGACCGGGCCGAAGCTGGAGCGGGCCGACACCCCCTGCAGCCATTGCACGCGGCGCTGGTGTCCCTGGATGGACTCGGTCAGCCGGGTGGCTGGCCGCTGCATTCCGTCTTGCAAGGGCTCCTTCAAAACCTCGGCCTGCTCGTAGCGGGCCTGTTCGCCGTTGATCCACAGCACTTCATCGCGCATCTCGACCACGTCGCCGGGCAGGGCCACCAGGCGCTTGATGAGTCGGGTGCCGTCCTGCGGCGACGAAAAGGTGACCACGTCGCCGCGCCGCGGCTCGCCCAGGTGGGCCAGCACGACATCGGTCAGGGGCAGCTTGAGGTCATAGGCCAGCCGGTTGACCAACACCACATCGCCCTCCAGCAGGCTGGGGCGCATGGAACCCGAAGGGATGGGGTTCCAGTCGGCCACGGCCGTGCGGAACAGGCCAAAGCCGATCAGCAGCAACAGAAAGGAACGGTTGGAACGGAGCCAGTACCACATGGCGTTTTTGCCTTTCACAGCAGACCGTCCCCAGGAAGAGACCGCTCGTCTGCCCAGCCGCAGTATGGGGCCCGCGCGGCCGGCCCGCATGCCTGCCGCGGCGCGCTTAAGTTTGGGCTAAGCCAGCGCCCCAGCAGCCCTTGACATGAATCAAGTCAACACAGGGGGCAGGCGACCAGAATGCCCCATGCCCTCCCTCGCCCGCCCCCTCCAACTGACCGCCTGGCGCCGCCCCTCGCCACCGGCACTGGCTCTTCCACTGAGCTTGCTGCTGCTCCTCAGCGCCTGTCAGCCCGCGACCGAACCGGCCTGGTCGGGCTATGTCGAGGGCGACTATGTGTACCTCTCGGCCCCCGTGGCGGGCACCCTGCGCACGCTCCCGGTGCAAAAAGGCCAGACGGTGTCGGCTCAGGCCCTGTTGTTCAGCCTGGACGACCAGCCCGCCCAGGCCGCACGAGCCGAAGCCGATGCTCGGCTGGACACGGCACGCCACCAGGCCGACGACAGTGCCAAGGGCCGGCGACTCGACGAAATCGCCGTCACCGAGGCCCAACTGTCGCAGGCCCGCGCCCAGGCCGACCGGGCCCAGACCGAATGGCGACGCAACCAGCAGTTGGTGGACCAGTCCTTTGTCTCTCGCTCTCGCCTGGACGACGCGGCCACGGCCGCCCGGCAGGCCCAGGACCGGGTGGAGGAACTGCAGGCCGCCCTGCGGGTGGCCCGGTTGCCCGCGCGCAGCGACGCGCAGGCGGCGGCCCAGGCCAGCAGCCGCGCCGCGGCACAGGCCCGGGAGCAGGCCCTGTGGCGCGAGCAGCAGACACGCCAGTACGCCCCGGCCGCCGGCCTGGTGGCCGACACCTTTTTCCGGGTGGGCGAGTACGTGAACGCGGGCCAACCCGTGGTGGCCCTGCTGCCGCCCGAACGGCGCAAGGCCCGCTTCTACGTGCCCGAAGACCAGCGCGGCGCGCTCAGCCCGGGGCAGGTGGTGAGCCTGAGCTGCGATGGTTGCGGCTCCCCCATACCCGCCCGCATCACCGCCCTCTCGCCCCAGGCCGAATACACCCCACCGGTGATCTACTCCAACAGCCAGCGCGCCCGCCTGGTGTTCCTGGTCGAGGCCCTGCCCTCACCTGCCGATGCGCTGCGCCTGCCACCGGGCCAGCCCCTGGATGTTCGCTTGGACGTGCGCGCCGGGGCCAGGCCATGAACCCGGCTCAGGACGGGCCGAGCCCACCAGGCTGGGCCATCGATGTGCGTGGCCTGACCAAGCGCTACAACGGTCGCGAGGTGGTGCGCCAAGTCGATCTTCAGGTGGCACCCGGTCGCATCTGCGGCTTTCTGGGGCCGAACGGCAGCGGCAAGACCACCACCATCCGCATGCTGTGCGGTCTGCTGACACCCGACGCCGGCGAAGGCCGGTGCCTGGGCCTGGACATCCGGCTCCAGGCCGCGGCCATCAAGCGGCAGGTCGGCTACATGACGCAGAAGTTCGGGCTGTACGAGGATCTGTCGATCCGCGAGAACCTGGATTTCGTGGCCCGCCTGTTCGAACTGGACCGGCGTCGCTACAGAGTCGATCAGGCCCTGGAACGCCTGGGCCTGGCCAGCCGGCAGACCCAATTGGCAGGCGCCCTCTCCGGGGGCTGGAAACAGCGCCTGGCGCTGGCAGCCTGCCTGCTGCACGAACCCCGCCTGCTGTTGCTGGACGAACCCACGGCCGGCGTCGACCCCAAGGCGCGACGCGAGTTCTGGGACGAGATCCACCGCCTGGCCGCCGAGGGCATCACCGTGCTGGTGTCCACCCACTACATGGACGAAGCCGAACGCTGCCACGAACTGGTCTACATCGCCTACGGTGAAGTGCTGGCACGCGGTACGGCCGAGCGGATCGTGGCCGAGTCCGGCCTGTGCGTCTGGTCGGTCCAGGGCCTGGGCGCGGGCACCGACCTGACCGCCTTGGTGGCCCCCTTGAAGGTCGCCCCCGGCGTGCTCAGTGTCGCGGCCTTTGGCCAGTCGGTGCACGTGGCCGGACGCGACCCGGCCCGCCTTCAAACCGCCATCGAGCCCTGGCGGCAACGTGCCGACCTGCATTGGGAGCCTGCCGCACCGGACTTGGAGGATGTGTTCATCAGCCTGATCGGACAGGCAGCCGACAACTTCGGCCCAGGCACCCCACGGGAGTCCGCATGAGCCTGAGCCTCCACCGCTTCAGCCTGGCCCGCATGCTGGCCATCTTCATCAAGGAATGCCAGCAAATGCTGCGCGACCGGCCCACCTTTGCCATGGCCGTGGGCGTACCCATCCTGCAACTGGTGCTGTTCGGCTACGCCATCAACACCGACCCCAAGGGCCTGCCCACCGCCCTGGTGAGCACCGATGCCAGCCCCATCGCCCGCAGCCTGGTGGCCGCGATGCAGAACACCGGCTACTTCAACATCACCCGCCAGCCGGCCAGCGAGGCCGAGGGCGATCGCCTGATCGAAGATGGCGAGGTGCAGTTCCTGATCGTGATCCCGCCTGATTTCTCGCGCCGGCTGGTGCGCGGCGAACACCCGGCGCTGCTGGTCAGCGTGGACGCCACCGACCCCAGTGCGGCCAGCAACGCGATGGCGGCACTGGGCCAGTTGACCCCCACGGCCCTGCAGCATGACCTGGTCGGGCCGCTGCAGGCCCTGCGCCCGGGGCTGGCCCCCTTCGAGCTGCGCATCCACCGGCGCTACAACCCCGAGGGCCTGTCGCGCTACAACATCGTGCCGGGCCTGATCGGCACCATCCTGACCATGACCATGGTGATGCTGACCGGCTTGGCCATGACCCGCGAGCGCGAGCGTGGCACGATGGAAAACCTGCTGGCCACCCCGGTGCGCCCCCTGGAGGTGATGGTGGGCAAGATCCTGCCCTACGTGGTGCTGGGCTACGTGCAGCTGGGCGTGATCCTGGCAGCCGCCTGGGCCTTGTTCGAAGTGCCCATGGTGGGCAGTCTGGGCTTGCTGATGGGCATGATCGGCCTGTTCATGCTGGCCAACCTGGCGGTGGGCTTCACCTTTTCGACCTTGGCGCGCAACCAGTTGCAGGCCCTGCAGGCCACCTTCTTTTTCTTTCTGCCCTCGATGCTGCTGTCGGGCTTCATGTTCCCGTTCCGCGGCATGCCAGTGTGGGCCCAGCGCGTCGGCGAGGTGCTGCCGCTGACGCACTTTCTGCGCATCGTGCGCGGCATCCTGCTCAAGGGAAACGGGCTGGCCCAGCTCTGGCCCGATGTGTGGCCGCTGCTGGCGTTTCTCGGTGTGGCAGGCGCGCTGGCGTTGTGGCGATACCGCCAGACCCTGGACTGATGCGCCGGGCCGCGGCGGTTTCAGCCAAGCTCAATGTCCGTCCAGCCACCCTTCAGCCCACCAGCGTTGCAACCAGCCGGCCAGCACGGCCGGTTCAGGCAGCACAGGCCCGCCATTGAAGCGCTCGATCACCAAAGCCAAGTGGCCGCCGGGCTCCTGCAAGGCCCGCAAGAAGATCGCCTCGCCCACGTCAAGCGTGCGGAAGTGGGGCTGATGGCCCTGGCGCCACACACCCAGGCAGCGACTCTGCGGCAGGGACTCGGGCGCAGGCACCGCATCGTCAGCCTCCAATGCCTGCCACAAGGCCACCACATTGGTGCTCACTTCGCGCAAGACCAGGCCCGGGTGGCAAGCCGGGCTGCGCTGCAACCAGCGCCCTTCAGTGTCCGCCTGGACGGCCTCGGCGCTCAAAGCCGGCCTGTCGGGCCCGTCAAAGCAAGCGCGCAGATCCCAGTCCAGCCGCGCCAGCTCATACAGCTCAAGGTTGCGCGGGTAGCGGGCCCGCAGAAAATCAGCCAGGCCAGCACCATATCGGCCCAGCCCTTCGCCCGCAGGCGGGTGGGTGACCGCAAACAAACGAGCCTCGGCCTCGAAGGTGTCGCCCCCCATGTAGCGCAGCAAGCGCGGGTGGGCATCGGCCAGCACCTCGGCCAGGCGGGCGCGGTAGGCGTTGCGGTAGATGGCCAGGCCGCGCTCGCCACTCAAGCCCTGTGTGCCGGCCAACGGGGCCGTGTCGAGCAAGGCCAGCGCCTGTTCGGCAGGCACCTGGTCGAGCAGGCAGGCGCTGAGGCTGTGTTGCAGTTCAATCAGCGGGGTGGCGGCAACAGCCGGCCAACGCAAGGCGGCTGACGAGCCAGCAGGGGCGGCCCCCGCCAGTGGCCCGCGGGCGATGTCGCGGGCCTGCCCCAACTCGGCCAGCAGCACCGACAAGGGGGGAATGTGGTCATCGCGTTCGATCATGGTGGCCACGGCACCGAAGCGCTGGCAGGCACTCGCGTAAAGCGCCCAGACCTCGGGTGCCACGGGGTGGTCATGGGTGTCGATGATGTGGGTGCCATCGCGCGAATGACCAGCCAGGTGGATTTGCCGCACCCGGGCCGCCGGCAAGGCGTGCAGATAGTCTTGCGGGTCAAAGCCATGGTTCACGCTGCTGACGTAGAGGTTGTTCACGTCCAGCAGCAGATCGCAGTCGGCCGCTTCGACCACGTGCGTCAAAAACTCCCATTCGGCACTCGCCGAATCGCGAAAGCGCAAGTAGCTCGACACGTTCTCCAGCACCAGACGACGCTGCAGCACGTCCTGCGCCTGGCGGATGTGGGCGATCACCCGTCGCGCCGCCTCTTCGGTGTAGGGCAGCGGGTACAGGTCGTGCAGACAGCGCCCCGGTGTGCCGGTCCAGCACAGGTGATCGGACACCCACATCGGCTGCACGCGGTCGGCCAGGGCCTTGACGCGGGCCAGGTACGCCAGATCAAGGCCCTGGGCTGACCCGATGGACATGGCCACGCCGTGCATGGCCATCGGGTAGTCACGGCGGAAGCGATCCAGCATGGCCAGCGGCTTGCCACCTTCGACCAGAAAATTGTCGGTGATGATTTCAAGCCAATCCAGGGGCTGCGGACCCGCCAGAAAATCACCGTAGTGGGGCGTGCGCAAGCCCAGGCCGAAACCGGGCGACTCAGAGGAGGTAGGGCTCATACCAGCGGGCGGCAACCGTGAAAACAGTGAACAAAGGGCACGCTGCCGTGCCCCTGAAAGATCGGCAGATCAGGCCATCAAAGATCGCTGATGGTGCCGCCCTTGCTCAGGCACTGACCGGCGCCGAGGGCCTTGAAGCCATGGCCCTTGCACTCGTTTTGCCCTTTGCAGGCGTGTTCAGCCGTCTTGCAATCGCTCATGCCTTTGCAATCGTTGACGTTGTAGCAATGCACGGTGTCCTTGGCGCCCACCGACTTGCCCATGCCACCCATGGGGGTGTCGGCAGCCATGGCGGCCGAAGCGAAGGCCAGCGCCGATGCGGCCAGGGCGAAAGAAGCGGCAGACTTGAGAGTGGTAGCGTTCATGAGGTGACTCCTGATTCAATGAAAGTGAATGAATGGCTGAAAGACACGGGCGGGGCCTGCGTCCTACCGGAACAGCGCTGAAGCTGCCTCCGATGCACGTCAGTCGGTCTCGGCACTCACTTCTTACAAGAGCAACTCAAAAAAACTGAAATATCAGGCTCATGAAGGCCCGGGCTTCTTGCGGGCCCTGGGATGGGCCGCGTCGTAGGCCTTGGCCAGGTGCTGAAAATCGAGCCGGGTATAGACCTGGGTGGTGCTGATGTTGGCGTGCCCCAGCAGCTCCTGCACGGCGCGCAGGTCGCCGCTGGACTGCAGCACATGGCTGGCAAACGAGTGGCGCAGCATGTGGGGGTGCACGGCGGCCGGCAGACCGGCCTGCAGGCTGCGACGGCGCAGCCGCTGCCACACCGACTGCGGAGTCAGCCGGGTGCCATGGCGCCCCATGAACAGGGCCGGCTGGGTGCTGGCCGCGCCCGCCAGCTCGCCGCCGCGCAGCGTCAGCCAGCGTTGCAGGGCCGCCAGGGCCGCCCGGCCCAGCGGCACGCTGCGTCGCTTGCTGCCTTTGCCCATCACATGCACCTCGGCCTCGTGCAGGTCAACCCAGCCTCGCCCTTGCTGGTGCGCCTCGGCGCTGGCCTGCAGGTCCAGCCCCACCAGCTCGCTCACACGCAGGCCACAGCCGTACAGCAGCTCGACCATGGCGGCGTCACGCGCCTCCAGCCAGGGGTCGTCGTCGGGGTTGTCGTGCTCGGCCAGTTGCACCGCCGCGTCCACCCCCAGGGCCTTGGGCAAGGGTTGGGGCGACCTGGGGGCGCGCACGTCGGCCACGGGGTTGCTGGCGATCAGGCCCTCGCGCCCAAGCCAGGCATAAAAGCCTCGCCACGAGGACAGCACCAGCGCAATGCTGCGACCGCCCAGGCCGGCGCCGTGCAACTGGGCGGCCCAGCGGCGCACCTGGGCCGGGGGCACGGCCGGCAGGGCCAGGCCGGCCGTGTCGGCCAGGCTTTGCAGGCGCGTCAGGTGTTCGGTGTAAAGGGCCAGGGTGCGCGCCGCCAGGCGCTTTTCGTAGCGCGCATGGTCCAGGTAGCGCTGAATCAAGGGCTGACTCAGTGACTGGCCCTGGGGCTGGAAAGCGCGATCCCCGGCGTCCACAGGCCCGCTCAGTCGCGCAGGCGCGTCAGGGCCGCGCTGGCCAGCTCGGCCATGCGTTCCAGGAAGTCGGTGCCCATGCCGCTGTGGAAGCGCTGCGGGTCGGGCGAGGCCAGCACCAGCATGCCAAAGGCCGGCGAGGCACTGCCGATGGCGCCCACGCGCAGCGGCAGCAGAGCCAGCGAAACCACGGCGGCCGGATCGGCCAGCCACTGCACCGCTTCAAAGCCTGGGTTGGCGCCGCAGAAGGGCGCCGTCAGTGACGAGGCAAAGGTCTTGGCGTCATCGCTCACGCCCAGGGCAAAGGACTGCTCTGCGTGCGCGGCCGACACGCCCCAGACCTTGATGGCCACCTGGGGCACCTGAAACTGGCCGCGCACATCGGCCGCGATGCGCTCGGGCAGCTCCAGCGGGCTTTCGGTGCGCAACAGGCCCAGGGCCCAGCGCTGCAGCTTGTCGGCAATGATGGCGTTCTCGTTGCTGTGCCGGATCATGTCCATGATGCGGCCTTCGAGCGTCTTGATCTTGTCGCGCAGCATCTCAGCCTGGCGCTCCTGCAGGCTCACGGCGCGGTTGCCATGCGGGCTGGTCATCTGCACGCTGGCCAGCACCTCGGCGTGGCGCTCGAAGAAATCAGGCGAATTGGCCAGGTAGTTGGCAATGTCGTCTTCGGTGATCGGGTTCATGCCAGGGGTTTGGATTGCGGTCATGGGGAGGGCGGGCTCAAGAAGACGGTCAGAAGGAAATCAGAGGTTGTCGGGCACATCGATCTGGCCCTCGAACACGGTCACGGCAGGGCCGGTCATGCGCACGGGCTGGCCCAGGCCGGCCCATTCGATGGTGAGTTGCCCGCCGCGGGTCTGCACGTCGACACGGGCGTCAAGCAGGCCCAGGCGAATGCCTGCCACCACCGCTGCGCAGGCCCCGGTGCCGCAGGCCAGGGTTTCGCCCGTGCCGCGCTCGAACACGCGCAGGCGCACCTGGCTGCGCGACACCACCTGCAGAAAGCCCACGTTGACCCGGCGCGGAAAGCGCGGATGGCTTTCCACCAGGGGCCCCACGCTGGCCACCGGGGCGGTGTCCACGTCGTCCACCAGGGTCACGGCGTGGGGGTTGCCCATGGAGACCACGGCCGCCGCCACCGCATCGAGCGCGGGTTGGCCGGCCAGGGCCAACGGCCACAGCTGCCAAGAACCGTGCGGCCGGGCCTGCAGATCGGTGGCATCAAAGGGGATGTCGGCCAGCTCGAACACCGGCGCCCCCATGTCGACGGTGACACGGCCATCGGGATTGAGCACCGGCTCGATGATGCCGGCGCGGGTGTGCACGCGGATCGCATCCTTGGTGGTCAGGCCCTTGTCGCGCACGTAGCGGGCAAAGCAGCGCGAGCCGTTGCCGCACTGCTCCACCTCGCCGCCGTCGGCGTTGTGGATGATGTATTCGAAATCGATGCCGGGTGCGGGGCCGGGGCGCACAGTCAGGATCTGGTCGGCGCCCACGCCGAAGTGGCGGTCGGCCAGGTAGCGGTAGTGCGCCGGGCTCAGGGGCAGGCGGGCGGCGGTCTCGTCGAGCACGACGAAATCATTGCCGGCGCCCTGCATCTTGGTGAAGCGGATCTGCATGCCCCGATTATCGGGGCTTCCGGCGCCGCGGCGAAAGCCGGGGCGCCGGGCCTGGGCTCACTCCAGGGTGATGTTGGCGGCTTTCACCACCTCGGCCCACTTGTGCCGATTGGCCTTGACGGTGGCCTTGAACTGTTCTGGGTTCTCCAGGCGCACGCTGTTGCCCGCGCTTTCGAGCTTGGCCTTGACCTCTGGGTTCTCCAACACCGCCTGCACCGCACTGTTGAGGCGCTGCACGATGCGGGCATCGGTCCCCTTGGGGGCAAAAAGGCCAAACCAGATCGAGCTGTCAAAGCCCTTGGTGCCCGGCAGCCCGCTTTCGGCGATGGTGGGCACCTCGGACACCGCACCCACGCGCTTGGCCGTGGTCACCCCCAGCAGGCGCACCTTGCCAGCCTTGTACTGGTTCAACACCGTCTGCACCTGGTTCATGATGCAGCAGGTCTCGCCCCGCAGCACGGCCGTCATGGCCTCGGGGCCGCCCTTGTAGGGCACGTGGATCATGTCCAGCCCGACCCGGGCATTGAACTCGGCAAAGGCCATGTGGGTGCCGGTGCCATTGCCGGTCGAGGCAAAGTTGTACTTGCCGGGGTTGGCCTTGACCAGGTCGACGAACTCCTTGAGCGTCTTCACGTTGATCACGTCGGGGTTGATGGTGAGCACGTTGGACACATCGAGCACCGGGGCCACCGGCACGAAGTCGCTCTCGACGTCGAAGGACAGCTTCTTGTACAGCGCGGCATTGCTGCCATGGGTGGCCGCGGTGCCGAACACCAGGGTGTAGCCATCCGGCTTGGCCCGCGCCACGAACTCGCTGGCAATGTTGCCTGCCGCACCGGGCTTGTAGTCGATCACCACCGGCTGGCCCAGCTGCTTGCCCAGGGGCTCCTGGATGTGGCGCGCCACCACGTCGACGCCCGAACCGGCCGGAAAGGTCATGACCACGGTCAACGCGTGCTGCGGCCAATCGCCCTGGGCCAGCACCGGCCCGGCCACGCCGATCAGGCCGGCAGCCAGCCAGTTGAAGCCATGGCGCCACAGCGCGCGGCGAAGGGGTTTTGTCATCAAGGCTCTCCCGAAAAATCGACAAGGGGTGAAACGGAATCGAAAGGAATCGCAGCATTGTGACCAGATGCACATGCCTGGAACGTCTTTGCTTATGCCCTGCCGCGTCGCGAGCAAACACCGTGCCGACCTGATGGTCCTGGGGGAAACCCCAGTCCTGAAGGTGTCAACGCCTCCGACACCGCTGCCGATAATGGCCCGCATGACCCGTTCAAGCCAGCTTTTGCACCCTTCACGCGAACCCGCCCCCCTGCGCCCCGCCGCCACCGTGCTGCTGCTGCGCGATGCCACCAGCCCCCAGGGGCAGCCCGGCATCGAGGTGCTGATGACCCGGCGTTCGATGAGCGCCAGCTTTGCCCCGGGCGCCTATGTGTTCCCAGGGGGGGGCATCGATGCGCTGGACGCGGCCTCTCACGCCCAGGCGCGCCGCCGCCCGGGCCAGAGCGACCTGAACCTGACGCGGGCCATCGCGGCCATCCGCGAGAGCTTCGAGGAGTTGGGCGTGCTGCTGGCCTGGCAGGCCGACGGCCGGCTTGCCGATGCCAGCACCATCGCCCAACTGGACCGCAGCCAAGCCTTTGCCGCCCAATGTCAGGCCCTGGGCCTGCGGATGGCGGCCGACCAGGTGTTTGTGCTGGCGCACTGGATCACCGACCGCGACCTGCCCAGGCGCTTTGACGTGCCCTTTCTGGTGGCCCGCATGCCGGCCGACCAGACGCCCGTGGCCGACGAGGCCGAACAGTTCGAACCGGTGTGGGTCAGCCCGGCCGAGGCGTTGGCCCGCCATGCGGCCGGCCAGTTCTTCATCATCTTCCCGACCATCCGCACCCTGGAGCGGCTGCAGGCCTACACCACGGTCGACGCCGTGCTGGCGGATTGCGCCAGCGAGCAGCCGCTGTGGACCAGTTGCCCACGCGCTGGCCTGCTCAATGGGCACGAAGCCCGCTACATGGAGCACGAACAGCCCTACGGCGAACTGGCCCTGGTCTGCCCCGACGGCCAGATCGTGCACGAACTGGCCTGGCAGACCGATCGCCCGGTGGCCCTGCTGAAGAACGTGCAACGCCTGACCGCCCCCAACCCGGGCGTGATGACCGGCCCGGGCACCAACAGTTACCTGGTGGGCGACCCCGACACCGGTTACATCGCGATCGACCCTGGCCCGGCCGATACCGAGCACCTGGAAAAGCTGTGGCGCGCTGCCGGCGGTGACATCCGCCACATCGTTTGCACCCATTCACACCCCGACCACTCACCCGGCGCCGCCCCGCTGCAAGCCCTGTGCCGGCGCCATGGGCGCCCGGTGCCCGATATCCTGGGCCTGGCCTCGGCCCCCACCGCCCGCGCGGCCAGCGAATTCAGCCCCGAACGAGCCCTGGCCCATGGCGAACGCCTGCTGCTGCAAGCCCCTGGCGAGGCCGCGCCCCGCCACACCCTGGAGGTGCTGCACACCCCCGGGCACGCGGCCAATCACCTGTGCCTGCTGTTGCTGGAGGACGGCCTGCTGTTCTCGGGCGACCACATCCTCAATGGCAGCACCACGGTGGTCGATCCTCCTGACGGCAACATGGCCGACTACATCAACTCGCTGGATCTGCTGGACCAAGCCTGCGAACGCGCGGGCGTGGACTTCATCCTGCCGGCCCATGGCTATGTGCTGGACCAGGCGCGGGCCGCCATCGCCCAGCTCAAGGCGCACCGCCTGCAACGCGAGGCCAAGGTGCTGGCCGCCATGCGCGAACGCCCCGAGGGCACCCCTGAACAATGGGTGGAACTGGCCTACGCCGACGTGCCTACCCGCCTGTGGCCGGTGGCCAAACGCTCACTGCTGGCCCATGTGGAGCGCCTGCGCAGCCTGGATGCGACATTGGGCTGAGGCCCGGAATTGCGACTTTTTTGCAGCCCATTGGAAGAAAGTCGCGACTTTCTTCCAACAATCAAGTCAGCATGGGCGCGTAAACTCGGCGCCCCGCCCCAGCCCAGCCCCACCCCCATGACCGACCCCATCCGACTCTCCAAACACGTGGCCGACCAGGCCGCCTGCTCACGCCGCGAAGCCGAATTGCTGATCGAGGGAGGTTGGGTGAAGGTCAACGGGCAGATCGTGGAAGAGCCCCAGCACCGGGTCACGCCCGGTGCCGACGAGGTGCTGGTCGACCCGCAGGCCCGTCCCGAGACCGTGCCGCCCGCCACCCTGCTGTGGTACCGGCCCGACCCGGAGACCCCTTGCGATGCGCTGGCCTTGCAGGCAAGCGCCCCGATCAGCCGGTTTCCGGTGCGGGTGCTGAAGCGGCATTTCAACCAGCAGCAGGCCATTGCCGGCCTGGGGGGGCTGGCCACCGGCCTGGTGGTGTTCACGCAGGATGGCCGCATGCGGCGACGCCTGCTGGAAGACGAAGCCGAGATCGAGCAGGAATTCATGCTGGAATTGCCGGGCCAGTTGACCAACGAGGCCATCGACCAGTTGGCCGCCCGCCTGCAACAGGCCCGGCTCTGGCCCCAGGTGCCTGTGGTGGGCAAGCTGAGCCTGAACGCGCGCGGGCCGCAAGGCACCCGGCTGCGTTTTGCCCTGAAGGCCAGCAGTGCCCAAGGGGTGCTGGATTTGTGTGCCAGGGCCGGCCTGCGGCCGCTGGCGCTGCGCCGTACCCGACTGGGCCGGGTGGGTCTGGCCGGGCTGGAGCCCGGCCAGTGGCGCTTCATGGGCCCGCACGAGAAGTTCTGAGCCGGCCCCTCGTTCGCGCCAGTCGCTTTACTCGCTGAGGCGGGCCGCCCGGCGCTGGATCATGGCCGGATCGACCGACAAAGCCTGGGCAATGGCCCGGCCGTAGTCGGCATCGGCCTTGTAGAAGAAAGCCAGCACCGTGTCGCGGGTTTCTGCACTCTTCACCTGCCCCAGATCGCCAGCCAGGTTGGACACCAGGTTCTTGCGCTCGGCCGGGCTCAGGCTGCGGTAAAACTCGCCGGCCTGGCGGAAGTTCAGGGTCTTGCCGATGGCCGCCTGCTGCGTGCTGCCGGCCAGGGGCAAGGCGCTGGACTTGAATTGCGGGTCTTCCTTCACCGCCACCTGACGGCTGGGTTCGTAGTTGACCGAGCCACTGCGCTGGCCACCGTTCATGGCACCGTCCTGGTTGTTCGAGACCACCTCGGCGCGCGGGCGGTTCACCGGCAGTTGCAGCGCATTCACGCCCACGCGGTGCATCTGGGTGTCGGCGTACGAGAACACGCGGCCCTGCAGCAAACGGTCTTCCGAAGCCTCAATGCCCGGCACCAGATTGGACGGCGCGAACGCGGCCTGCTCGGTCTCCTGGAACACATTGGCCGGATTGCGGTTCAGCGTCATGGTGCCCAGCTTGCGCTCCGGCACACCGGTCCAGATCTTGGTCGGATCCAGCGGATTGAACTCAAAGCTGTTGAGTTGCTCAGGGCGCAGCACCTGCACGTACAGGTCCCACTGCGGGTATCGGCCGCTTTCGATCACCTGCATCAGGGCCCGCGTGGCGTGGTTGAAATCCTGGGCCTGCAGGGCACTGGCCTCGCCGGCAGTCAGGTTGTGCTGCCCCTGCACCGATGCCCAATGGAACTTGACATACACATATTGGCCCTGTGCATTGACCATTTTATAGGCATGCACGCTGTTGCCATCCATCAAATGGTAGCCCTTGGGGGTTCCATAATCAGAATATAGCCGCGTCAGCATGTGGGTAGCCTCGGGCACATGCGAGAAGAAATCAAAGAACCGATTCGGATCCTGCAGATTGGTGTCGGGGGCCGGCTTCAGTGAATGCACCATGTCCGGGAATTTGATGGCATCGCGAATGAAGAACACCGGCAGGTTATTGCCCACCAGATCCCAGTTACCTTCAGGGGTATAGAACTTGGTGGCAAATCCGCGTGGATCACGCAGGGTTTCGGGCGAATGCTGACCATGCACCACCGTCGAGAAGCGCACGAACACCGGCGTTTCCTGGCCGGGCATGAACACCTTGGCGCGGGTCAGTTCAGAGGCATCTGCCGTAGCCTTGAACACCCCGTAGGCACCAGCACCGCGCGCATGCACCACGCGCTCTGGCACCCGCTCACGGTCAAAGCGCTGCAGCTTCTGAATCAGGTGGACGTCTTGCAGCAAAGTAGGCCCTGCAGCGCCAGCCGTTTGGGAGTTTTGATTATCCCCCACTGGCGCGCCATTATCACGTGTCAAAACATCCGCCGAAACCGAGCCCGCCACCAAAGCAGAAACAATTACAGCACTTACAGATCGAAGCACAAAAAATCTCATGAAATCAAAATCCAATCAAATGAAGGGAAAATGATTTTAAAAGCTGGATATTCAACACCAAATCATGAGACAGACATCACCGAGATAATCAAAATCAATCCAGCCATCCGGCCACAGACCTTCGCCACGGACAGCGCACAAAGATGGCAAAAGCAGAATCCAAAAAGAAGAAAACCGGCGAAACCAAGGTCTCGCCGGTGGCATTCGGAATCATCTCGCAAGGTGGAAATGAATGAAATAAAGTGTGAAGTCAGCCGATAAGCCGGATTCTGTGCACCGTGCTTGCGCACGGTGTGACCGCCATTACTCTTGGCCGGGGGTCACCCACCCGGCTCGATGCTACCTACCCGCCAACTCTGCGGAACCACATCAACGTTGGCCTACTTGGTATTGCTGCGCGTAGAGATTGCCCGTTTCACCCTGATCGGTTCCCGATCAGGGTGGCTGGGGGGATCACGCTTGCGCGTGACCGGGTCGGTTGACACCGACCCCACTGTGGCTTGCGCCACAGCCCCCAGAACACCTTGGTCTGGAGTGGCCGAACAGACTCGTCTCTGTTGCTCTGATCCTCACCTCGCGGTGGAGAGCCGTTAGCTCCTACGCTGTCCTGTGCAGTCCGGACGTTCCTCCAGTGCGGTGTTTCCACACGGCGACTTGCGTCGCCGCCCTTTCGGCTAGCACCAGCGGCGGTCTGGCTGACTTCACGGGCGCCATTATGACGGCAAGACATGAGCTTAGACCGACAAGTCGACATCAAGCACGGCAGAATGCGCAGGTGACGGGCCGGCTTCGGCCCCTATCCGCCAACTCATCCCAACCACCGTGGAGACCGCATGAAAGCCGACAACATCCTCCAGACCATTGGCAACACACCCCATGTGCGCATCAACCGCCTGTTCGGCCCTTCGGCTCAGGTGTGGATCAAGTCCGAACGCGGCAATCCTGGGGGCTCGATCAAGGACCGCATTGCGCTGGCGATGGTCGAAGACGCCGAGAATTCGGGCCGCCTGCAGCCCGGGGGCACCATCATCGAACCCACCTCGGGCAACACCGGCGTGGGCCTGGCCATGGTGGCCGCCGTCAAGGGCTACAAGCTGATCCTGGTGATGCCCGACAGCATGTCGATCGAGCGCCGCCGCCTGATGCTGGCCTACGGTGCCAGCTTCGACCTGACCCCGCGCGAAAAAGGCATGAAGGGCGCCATTGCCCGGGCCGAAGAACTGGCCGCCCAGACCCCGGGGGCCTGGATTCCGCAGCAGTTCGAGAACGCGGCCAACATCGCGGTGCACGTGCGCACGACTGCGCAGGAGATCCTGGCCGATTTCCCGGATGGCCTGGACGTGCTGATCACCGGCGTGGGCACCGGCGGCCATATCACGGGCACGGCGCAGGTGCTGAAGGCGAAGTTTCCCCAGCTCAAGGTGTATGCGGTCGAACCCACAGCCTCACCCGTGATCTCGGGGGGCGCACCGGCCCCGCACCCGATCCAGGGCATTGGCGCAGGCTTCATTCCCAAGAACCTCGACACCAGCTTGCTGGACGGTGTGATCCTGGTCGAAGCCGAGGCGGCCCGCGAATACGCTCGCCGCTCGGCGCGTGAAGAAGGCATTCTGGTGGGGATCTCCTCAGGCGCCACGCTGGCCGCCATCGCCCAGAAACTGCCCGAACTGCCGGCCGGCGCCAAGGTGCTGGGCTTCAACTACGACACGGGTGAACGCTATCTGTCGGTGGACGGTTTCCTGCCCTCGTGAGTCCCCACGATCGAATCCTGAACCAGGAGCGCCGTGGCCTTGAGGCCCGGCGCTTTTTGGCGGCCGGCGGGACGGCCCCTTAAAATCCGGGCCCCGCATTGCCTTTTGCTTGATCAACACAAGCCGGCCCGACCATGATCCGAATTTCCGAACTCAAGCTGCCCCTGTCCACCCTGCCCGAGGACAGCAGCACCCAGCCCGAGCAGGCGCTGCGCGACCAGGCGGCCCAGATCCTGGGCATTGCCCCCAGCGACATTGCCACGCTGCACGTGCACAAGCGCAGCTTCGACGCGCGCAAGCCCGAACTGCTGACGGTGTACATCGTCGACCTGAACCTGCAGGACCCCGGCGCCGAGGCCGCCCTGCTGGCCCGCCATGCCCAGCACCCACACATCCTGCCCACGCCCGACATGGTCTGGCATCCGCCAGGCCACGCGCCTGAGGGTTTCCCCAGCCAGGCCAACGAGCGCCCGGTGGTGGTGGGCTTTGGGCCGTGCGGCATTTTTGCGGCCCTGGTGCTGGCCCAAATGGGTTTCAAGCCCATCGTGCTGGAGCGCGGCAAGACGGTGCGTGAACGCACCAAGGACACCTGGGGCCTGTGGCGCAAGAAGGTGCTCAACCCCGAGTCGAACGTGCAGTTCGGCGAAGGCGGTGCCGGCACGTTCTCGGATGGCAAGCTGTACAGCCAGATCAAGGACCCGCGCCACCTGGGCCGCAAGGTGATGGAAGAATTCGTGCAGGCCGGCGCGCCCGAAGAGATCCTGTACGTGGCGCGCCCCCACATCGGCACCTTCAAGCTGGTGAAGGTGGTCGAGACCTTGCGCGAGCAGATCGTTGCCCTGGGTGGCGAGATCCGATTTGAACAACGTGTGGTCGATGTGACGGTGGACGAAGGGCCTCAGGGCCGCCGCCTGCAGGCCCTCAAGGTGCTGGACGTGGCCAGCGGCCAGACCTACGAGCTGCCCACCCGGCACGCGGTGCTGGCCCTGGGTCACAGCTCGCGCGACACCTTTGCCATGTTGCACCAGCGTGGCGTCTACATGGAGGCCAAGCCCTTCTCGATCGGCTTCCGGGTCGAGCACCCGCAAAGTCTGATCGACCGGGCCCGTTGGGGTCGCCACGCCGGCCACCCGCTGCTGGGCGCGGCCGACTACAAACTGGTGCACCACGCCAGCAATGGGCGGGCGGTTTACAGCTTCTGCATGTGCCCGGGCGGCACCGTGGTGGCGGCGACCTCCGAGCCGGGGCGCGTGGTCACCAACGGCATGAGCCAGTACTCGCGCAATGAGCGCAACGCCAACGCCGGCATCGTG
The DNA here is from genome assembly GCF_059422285.1 of Curvibacter sp. GW821-FHT01G03. Taxonomy (NCBI): domain Bacteria; kingdom Pseudomonadati; phylum Pseudomonadota; class Betaproteobacteria; order Burkholderiales; family Comamonadaceae; genus Curvibacter; species Curvibacter sp. GW821-FHT01G03. Next base: position 137,583 of record NZ_JBWKWP010000012.1, on the reverse strand, counting down.
GTCGGGATCGACCCGGTCGATTACCCCAGCGATGCCGCGGCCTTTGAATGGGCGCTGGGCGATCAACAACGCTGGCAGGCGCCTGCCGACGGCAGCGTGCACCCTCTGGCCGGCGTGGTGTTGCAGCGGCAACTGGAATCGCGCGCCTATGAGCTGGGCGGCAGCAATTACGAAGCCCCCGGACAGCTGGTGGGCGACCTGGTGGCGGGGCGCTCGTCCACGGCACTGGGTTCGGTGGAGCCCTCGTACAAGCCCGGCGTGAAGATGGGCGACCTGTCGCTGGCCCTGCCTGAATACGCCATCACGGCCATGCGCGAGGCTTTTCCGGCTTTTGGTCGCAAGATCAAGGGCTTTGACCTGCACGACGCGGTGCTGACCGGCGTCGAGACGCGCACCTCATCGCCGCTCAAGATGACACGCGACGAGCATTACCAGAGCCTGAACACGCGCGGCCTGTTCCCTGCCGGTGAAGGCGCCAGCTACGCCGGTGGCATCCTGTCGGCCGGGGTGGACGGCATCAAGGTGGGCGAGGCGGTGGCCAAAAGCCTGCTGGGCGTGCCCCCACGCTGAAGCGACACCTCAGCCCAGCCGAAGCTGAGCCGTCGCCCCGGCCGAGGCCGGCAGGCGGAAGGTTTCCACCAGTTCTGCGAGTTGCTGGGCCTGGCTGCGCAAACCCTGCGCGGCCGCAGCCGACTCCTCGACCAAGGCGGCATTCTGCTGCGTGATCTGATCCAGGCGCACCACCGCTTCGTTGACTTGGCCCAGCCCGGTGCTTTGCTCACGGGCCGAGTGGCTCAGTTCGGCCACGATGGTGCCCACCCGGGCCACCGAATCGACGATGTCGCCCATGGTCGTGCCGGCCTGCTGCACCAGTTGCGCCCCCGTGCCCACCTCATTCACGCTGCTGGCGATCAGGTCGCGGATCTCCTTGGCGGCAGTGGCGGCACGCTGGGCCAGCACACGCACCTCGCCGGCCACCACGGCAAAGCCCCGCCCTTGCTCGCCGGCCCGCGCCGCCTCGACGGCCGCGTTGAGAGCCAGGATATTGGTCTGAAAGGCAATGCCATCGATCACGCTGGTGATGTCGGCGATGCGGCGCGACGAGCCCGATATCGCATCCATGGTGGCCACCACGCGCTGCACCACCTCCCGGCCCTGAACAGCCACCTGGCTGGCAGACGCCGCCAGGCCTTCGGCCTGCTGGGCCGAGGCGGCACTGTGCTGCACGGTGCTGAGCAACTCCTCCATGCTGGCCGCCACCTCTTCAAGGTTGGAGGCAGTCTGCTCGGTGCGGGCCGAGAAATCGTTGTTGCCCGCCGCAATCTCCTGGCTGGCATTGGCCACCTGGGCACTGGCGCTGCGCATGCCGGCCACCAGCTCGACCAGACGCGCCTGCATGTGGCCCAGGCGGGCCAGCAGGGCCAGCACCTCGTCGCGCTGGCCGGCCTGCTCGGCCGGCACGGGCTGGGTCAGGTCGCCCTGGGCGATGTGCGCCGCCAAGCCCGAGGCCTGGTCCACCGGGCGCAGGATCGAGCGGGCCAGCCACAGGGCGCTGACCACGCTCAGCAGCAAGCCCACCACCGAGCCCGTCACCAGCAAGCTGATGCCCTGGCGCTGGCTGCTGAGCGCTGCGGCCCGGGCCTCGGCCACGCGCTGGCGCTGGTGTTCGGCCAATTGATCGACAGCGGCGGCGTAGCGATCGGCCGCCGGGCGCAGCAACCCGCGAATCGAATCCTCTGAAACAGCCTCCCCCGCGGCCTTCTGCTTGACGAGTTTGTCGCGGGCCTCGCGAAAAGCGTTGCCGGCCTGGTCAATGGCGGTGAACAGATCGCGCGAGGCGGCATCGGTGGCCAGCGCATCGAGGCGCTTGCGCACCTCGGCTGAGCGCGCCGAGGTGGCCTTGCGGTCGGCATCGATGCGGGCGGCAAAGGCGGGGTTGTCAATCAACAACAGGGTCTCGGCCCGGCTGGAGCTGATGACCACGATGGCGTGCAACTCGCGCGCCAGCAAGGCGCGCTCGGAAGAGTCCCCACCCAGGTCATCGGCAATGCCTTGCAGCTGGACCAGGCGCCACACCCCGATGGCCGCCGCCAGTGACATCACCAGGCACACCACACCAAAAGCCAGGGCCAGGCGGGGGGCCAGGCGAATCCGGGACGAAGCCAGCAATGCCATACCGATGCTCCAGGGTAAATCACCAACGGAGCACCAGAATAGTTCAGCGGTATATCGATGCCAAGCGGAATTTCCGCGCAGCATCAGCCCGCCTCAACTCCGGTTGAGGAAATCCAGTGCCAGGACGCTCAGTGAGCGCACGCCCATGGGCAGCGCCTCTTCGTTGAAGTCGAAGCGCGGCGAATGGTTGGACGGCGCCGTGGCGGCCTGCTGGCCCTTGGGGGTGGCGCCCAGGAAAAAGAAGAAGCCGGGCACCACTTTCTGGAATTCAGAGAAGTCTTCCGAGCCGCTGATCTTGGGCACAACGACCGCCTGACCATTCATGGCCTGCTTCAGGGCGGGTACCGACGCCTGGGTGAGCGCAGGCGAGTTCACCGTGACCGGGTAGGCCACCGGGCCAAAGCGCACCTCGGCCTTGGCTCCGCTGCTCTCGGCGATCAACTGGGCCGTGGTGCGGATGCGCTTTTGAGCATCACTGCGCATGGCCTCGTCAAAGGTGCGCAGGGTGCCCTGCATCTCAACCTTGTCGGGGATGATGTTGAAGCGAGTGCCGCCATGGATGGCGCCGATCGTGAGCACAGCCGGTTCTTCTGTGATGTTGAGCTGGCGACTCACCACGGTCTGCAGCCCCAGCACCACCTGGCTGGCGGCGACGATGGGGTCGACCCCGGCCCAGGGTGCCGAGCCATGCGCCCCCCGGCCCAGCACATTGATGTAGATGTCGTCGGCACTGGCCATCAATGGGCCACTGCGGTAGCCGGCCACACCGAAAGGAATATTGGCGGTGAGGTGCAGCCCATAGATCGCCTGCACATCCTTGAGCACACCCTGTTCGATCATGGCCTTGGCGCCAAAACTGGGTGACACGCCCTTGGCATCCGGCTCGCTCGGAGCGCCTTCTTCGGCGGGCTGGAAGATGAAACGCACCGAGCCGTGGATCTGGTCTTTCATGCCCGCCAGGGCCTGGGCCACGCCCATCAGGATGGCGGTGTGCCCATCGTGCCCGCAGGCGTGCATCACCGGCACCTCCTTGCCCAGGTACTGGGCCTTGACCTTGGAGGCGAATGGCAGGCCCGTGCCTTCGGGCACGGGCAGCGCGTCCATGTCGGCACGCAAGGCCACCAGCTTGCCCGGGTGGGCGCCCTGCAGGGTGGCCACCACACCCGTACCACCGACGCCCGTCTGCACGCTCAACCCCAGACCGCGCAGGTGCTCAGCCACCAGGGCTGCAGTGCGCTGCTCCTGTCCCGACAGCTCAGGGTGGGCATGGATGTCGCGCCGCCAGCTCACCAGTTGAGGCGACACCTTGGCGATCTGTGCATCGAGCGCCTGCAGCGTGGGGGCATCCACCCCCTGGGCCTGCGCGGCCGAGGCCAGGACCAGCAGGGCACTGGAGACAGCCGCCAGAGCGGCACGATGGGACGAGGACGGTGAACGCAGTTTCATGGGGGTTTCGCCTTGGACTGTTGGAAAACATCCATGCTAGGGCGGCTTGTGTCACACAGAGGGCGCTGGAATCGCCATTGCTACAGCCAAAATAGCCACCGGCCAAGCTGCTAACGCAGCGCCCACCGGCCCTTCGCCAAACCATGCCGCCCACCCTCACCCGCCCGCCTGCACCGACCACCGCCCTGTCGCCTCGCCAAGGCCTGCATGTGGACATCCCGCTGCTGCCCCAGGTCACGCTGGGCAGCGCCCTGACGTTGATCGATCTGCTGCGCACGGCGCGCATGCTGGCCCAGCTTCGCCTGGGGGTGCTGGCGCCCCCCATCAGTTGGCGCCTGCTCACGGCCGAAGGCGGCGCCTGGCCGCCAGCGGCCTCGCAGGCCACAACACACCCGGTGCCCGTCACCCTGGCCTCTCGCTTTGAAGACTACCTGGGCAGCGCCCCACCCACCGGACAAGGCGTGGTTCAACACGCCGTGTTCCTGCCCCCCATGCTCGCGGCCGACATCCCCAGCGTGCGCGCTCTGGTGCAGGACCAAGGCGTTCTGGTGACGGCACTGCGCCAGGCCTTGGATGCCGGTGGCCTGCTGGCCTGTCAAGGCAACAGTGCCTGGCTGGCCGCCGCCACCGGGCGGGCTGGGGGCCGCGCGCTCGTGTTGCCCTGGTTCTACGCATCAGCGTTTCGGGACGACCATCCGGAGGTGCGGCTGGTAGCCGATCAGGCCTGCGTGGTCGAGGCGCCCTGGTTCAGCGCGGCCGGGGCTGAGCAGTTGGGTGGGCTGGCCTGCGCCCTGCTGGAACACAGCACCGGGCCCGGTCTGGCCCAGCTGTGCCGCCAGGCCTTCGAGTTCGACCCCGAACGCAGCCGGGCCGCGGCCCAGGCCAGCGCCCAGATTCGCAAGACCCGCGACAGCACCCTGGCGCGGGCCATTGCGTGGCTGGAACAGCACCTGGAGGCGCCCTACGACCTGGCCACCGTGGCCGCCGCAGCGGCGGTGAGCCCACGCACCCTGCTGCGGCATTTCCGCCAGGAACTGGGCCGCAGCCCGCTGGACCAGCTGCACCGGATGCGCTGCGCCCGGGCCCGGGTGATGCTGGAGATCACCCTGGAGAGCGTGCCCACCATCGCGTTGGCCTGCGGCTACAGCGACCCCCATGCCTTCCGACGGGTGTTTGCCCGCCACAGCGGGTGCACGCCTTCGGCCTACCGCGAAGCCCATGCACTGCGGGCCCCGAGAGCCCGTTGGCGGCTGGACCCGGCGCAATGGGACAAGGCCAGCGCCCAGGCCCTGTGATGAGCCGGCAGATGATCCAGAAGGATCAACTGGCCTGCAGGCGCGCAATGCGCTCTTCGATCGGCGGGTGGGTGGAAAACAGCTTGCCCAGGCTACCGGTGATGCCCATGGCGGCCACGCTCTTGGGCAGCTCGCCGGGCACCATGCCACCCAGGCGCGCCAGCGCATGCACCATGGGCTGCTTGCGACCCATCAACTGGGCTGCGCCGGCATCGGCACGGAACTCGCGCTGGCGCGAGAACCAGGCCACGATCATCGAGGCCAGGAAGCCCAGCAGGATGTCGAGCACGATCGTGGTGATCATGTAGCCGATGCCCGGGCCCGATCGTTCGTCGTCGCCCTTGCGCAAAAAGCTGTCGACGGCGTAGCCGATGACGCGCGACAGGAACACCACAAAGGTGTTCATCACGCCCTGGATCAGGGTCATGGTGACCATGTCGCCATTGGCCACGTGGGCAATCTCGTGGCCGATCACGGCCTCGACCTCTTCACGCGTCATGCCTTGCAACAACCCGGTGGACACGGCCACCAGCGCCGAATTCTTGAAGGCACCGGTGGCAAAGGCGTTCGCCTCGCCTTCGTAGATGCCCACCTCGGGCATGGCGATACCGGCCTTGTCGGCAAAGCGGCGCACGGTGTCGACGATCCAGGCCTCGTCAGGCGACTGGGGCTGGTTGATCACGCGCACACCCGACGTCCATTTGGCCATGGGCTTGCTGATCAGCAGCGAGATGAAGGCGCCGCCAAAGCCCATGATCAGGGCAAAGCCCAGCAGCGCACCCAGGTTGAGGCCATTGGCCGTGAGGTAGCGGTTCACGCCCAGCAGGCTGGCCACGATGCCCAGCACCACGACCACGGCCACGTTGGTGAGCACCAGCAAAAGAATACGTTTCATCAAAGCTCCATCTAGGGTTGTCGGTCAGGTCTTGAGGTGGGGGCGACTCGATGGCCGCCAACCCCCAGGCCCATGCGCAATGTGCTTTGTTATCGAATGCTTTTGCAGGCCTGCGCAGGCCTTGTTCCGAAGGGGGATCTTAGTGGGAAAAGTTCCGGACAGCCGGGAAGGGCCGCATCCGGCCGGGGGCACCGTCGCCCGGGTCAGGCCGCGGCGACGGGCAGGCGCCGCTCGACCGTCGGGCGCAAGGGCCTGAAAACCTGGCTGTCGAGGTAGAAGTCGGGGCTTTGGTTTGCCGCCCACCAGCCCGGCACGCCCAGCACCGGCAAGGGCACAAAGGGCTTGGTGGCCAGCTTGGCAGGTGTCAGATCGGTCGCCAGCCAGGCGTCCAGGGCGGCAGCCTGTCCGTCACAGTCGCCCGGCACGTGCCAGACATGGGCCGTGACGGCCTTGTAGGGTCGCACCAGTTGCTCCAACAGGGCGTGGCCGAACAACAACAGGCGGGCCTGCCCCCAGAGGGGTCGCAAGGGGCCGAACAGATCGACCCAGCGGCGCTCCTGCAGGGCCTGCCACAGGGGATCGGGGGCCTGCAAGAGCGCGCCGTTCTCATCCAGCAACGTCAGGGCGTCTCGCACCGGCCCGCGCAGGGAGCGGCTGTCGGCCGGGCCCCGGGTCGGTTGGACCAGCTCACGGACATGCAGGTCGTTGAGCCGCTGTTTGGCCTGGGGCCAATGCAACCAGCCCAGGCCGTTGAAAAAGTCGTGAAGGTTGTCGCGGGTCGGCACCAGGCCTTGATCGTGGATGCCCTGCTCATAGGCGGCGGCACCGGCGGCCTGGGTCTGCGGCTGGAAGCGGCACGCCAGCCCGGCCGCCAGGGCGGCCTGGTTGAGCGCACCGGCCACCGAAGCCCCGGCCAGCACTGAGGCGGCCAGCGGCTCGCCCACAGCGCGCCAGGGGGCCAGCCAGGGGGCGGCCCAGTCGATGTCGATCAGACCAGGCGCCAAGGCAGGGCTTCGCCAGCGCGCAGCGGTTTGAGTTCGGCCTGGCCGAAAGTGAAGCTTTCGGGCGGGATCCAGCTTTCGCGCTTCAAGGTGATGTGGCCGGTGTTGCGCGGCAGGCCGTAAAAGTCGGCCCCATTGAAGCTGGCGAAGGCCTCCAGCTGATCCAGCCGGCCCACGCGGTCAAAAGCCTCGGCGTACAGCTCGATGGCGGCGTGCGCCGTGTAGCAGCCGGCACAGCCTGTGGCGTGCTCCTTCAGGTGGGCCGGATGCGGTGCGCTGTCGGTGCCCAGGAAGAAGCGGGGGTTGCCACCGGTGGCCACGTCCACCAGGGCCTGGCGGTGGGTTTCACGCTTGAGCACGGGCAGGCAGTAGTAGTGCGGGCGGATGCCGCCCGTGAAGATGGCGTTGCGGTTGTACAGCAGGTGGTGGGCGGTGATGGTGGCGCCGGTGAAACGGTCCGCCTCCTGCACATACTGAGCGGCTTCGCGGGTGGTGATGTGCTCGAACACGATCTTGAGCTCGGGGAAGTCGCGGCGCAGCGGGATCAGCTGGGTCTCGATGAACACGGCTTCGCGGTCGAACAGGTCAATGTCGGACGAGGTGACCTCGCCATGCACCAGCAACAGCAGACCCTCGCGCTGCATGGCCTCCAGCGTGGGGTAGATCTTGCGCAGGTCGGTCACGCCCGCGTCGCTGTTGGTGGTCGCCCCGGCGGGGTAGAGCTTGCAGGCCACGACACCGGCGGCCTTGGCACGCACGATCTCCTCGGGCGGCAGATTGTCGGTGAGGTACAGCGTCATCAGCGGCTCGAAGTTCAAGCCGGCCGGCACGGCGGCGCGGATGCGGTCACGGTAGGCCAGCGCCTGCTCGGCCGTGGTCACCGGGGGCTTGAGGTTGGGCATGATGATGGCGCGCCCGAACTGGGCGGCCGTGTGTGGCACCACGGTGTTCAGCGCGTCGCCATCGCGCACATGAAGGTGCCAGTCGTCGGGGCGGGTGATCTTGAGGAGGTCGGTCATGGGCGGGGATTTTCGCACTCCTGGGCCAGGGGCGCCCCGCACCAGAGCCCTGCCTGGGCTCTTAGACCGTGAAATGCCCGGCCGCCTCGGGCTGGTATTCGATCGACACGATGACCCAGCAGGCCTCGCGCCCATCGGGGGTCTGCCACTGCACCTGCTGGCCCACCGGCCAGCCCAGCAGGGCCAGCCCCACGGGCGACAGCACTGACAACTGCCCTTTTTCAGGCCGGGCCTCGGCGGGGTAGGCCAGCGTGATGTGGCGCAGCGGCCCCCCGTCGACAGGTTTCACCGTGACACGCGACTGCATGGTCACGACACCGCGCGGGATGTCGCGCGATGGCACGACGTCTGACTCGTCAAGCACGGTGGCCAGGGCGCTGGCCAGGGGTTCAGGCAGGGGTTGGCGCTCACGCAGGCGACGCAGGCGCACCTCGTCGAGTTCGGTCAACACGCGGTGTTCGGCCGCTGGCGAGGGTTGGGGGGCAAAAGGTTTGGAATCCATGGTCAGTTCGCTCAGGCAAGAATTCAGACAGAGAGTCACCGGCGTGGACCGGCCGGCTCGGTGGCTGGCGGCTGGGCTTCAAGGCCAGGCCGCACTGAGGGCCCGGCGATTCAGCCAAAACGAACGAACGAATCACCGGGCTCGGGGGTCTGCGGCGAGGACGCCGCGGCGCAAGGGGTGAAGTCGGATTGGATTCATGAACAAGCATCTTAGAAGCGGAAGGCCGCTCCAGTGTTTCAACCTGTAAATGGCGTGGAATGAACCCGGGGTCACCGGGGTGCCAACGGGCACAAGACGCTACAAATGGTAAGACGATAATACCGATGCGCGCCTGGTGGATTCACCGCTACCATGGCCCGCGGTCGTCGCCGAGGCTGTTATCCGGGCCCTGCAGCGAACCGGCCCTCTGCTGTGCGCCATCCGCGTGCCGCGTTCCTGCGTTCTTTTGCCAACCCTGTTGCCCAACATGTCCTCTTCTCCAGCCAAGCCGCCCGTGCTTGACCCCGCCAACCTGCCTGAACCAGAAGCCGACGAACCCACGCGCGTGCCCCTGGCCATCGAAGACTGGCTGACCGTGCTGATCATGGCGGCCCTGGCCCTGATCACCTTTGCCAATGTGCTGGTGCGCTATTTCACCAACTCCTCGTTTGCCTGGACCGAGGAGTTCTCGGTTTTCCTGATGATTGTGTTGGCCCTGGTGGCCGGCTCGGCTGCGGTGGCGCGCGACCGCCACATCCGCATCGAGTATTTCTCGGACAGCGGCTCGATGGCGCGCCGGCGCGGCCTGGCCTGCTTTGGAGCCCTGATGGTGGCCCTGCTGTTCGGCGCGATCGCCGTGTTGAGCGTGCGCGTGGTGTGGGACGACTACCGCTTCGGCGAAACCTCACCCGGCATCGGGGTGCCGCAATGGTGGTATTCGATCTGGATGCCGATCATCTCGGCGGCCATCAGCCTGCGGGCCTTCGGCCTGTTCCTGCGCCGCCTGCGCGGTGCCGTGGCCGAGGTGGAGGCCCAACCATGATTGCCACCCTGTTGTTCATCGCCTTCCTGGCCATGATGCTGGCCGGCGTGCCCATCGGGGCCTCGCTGGGCCTGGCCGGTACGGCCGCCATCGCTGCCGCCAACCTAGACGCCCAATGGTTTGGCCTGCTGGCCGTGCCGCAGAACTTCTATGCCGGCCTGGGCAAGTACCCGCTGCTGGCGATCCCCATGTTTGTGCTGGTGGGCTCGATCTTCGACCGCTCGGGCGTGGCCCTGCGGCTGGTCAATTTCGCCGTGGCCATCGTGGGGCGCGGCCCCGGCATGCTGCCCCTGGTGGCGATTGCCGTGGCCATGTTCCTGGGTGGCATCTCGGGCTCGGGCCCGGCCAATGCCGCCGCCGTGGGCGGCGTGATGATCGCGGCCATGTCGCGCGCCGGCTACCCTGCCAGCTTCTCGGCCAGCGTGGTGGGTGCCGCGGCGGCCACCGACATCCTGATCCCGCCCTCCGTTGCTTTCATCGTGTATTCGGTGCTGGTGCCCGGGGCCTCGGTGCCGGCCCTGTTCGCCGCCGGCATGGTGCCCGGTGTGCTGGCCGGCCTGGCGCTGATCGTGCCCGCCGTGTGGATGGCACGCAAACACAAGATGGGCGCCCTCGAATCGAGCCTGCCCCGCCCCGCTTTCTGGAAGAGCCTGCGCGAAGCGGTGTGGGGTCTGGCGGCCCCGGTGCTGATCCTGGGCGGCATGCGCGCCGGCTGGTTCACGCCGACCGAGGCCGCCGTGGTGGCCGTGTTCTACGGCTTGTTCGTGGGCATGTTCATCCACCGCACGATCCGCTTCCGCGACCTGTTCGTGATCCTGCGCGAGTCGGGCGAGCTGTCGGCGGTGATCCTGATCGTGGTGTCGCTGGCCGGCATCTTTGCCTACTCGCTGTCCACCCTGGGCATCATCGACCCCGTGACCCGGGCCATCGTGAACTCGGGCCTGGGCGAATATGGCGTGCTGGCGCTGCTGATTCTGCTGCTGATCACGGTGGGCATGTTCCTGGACGGGGTGTCGATCTTCCTGATCTTCGTGCCCCTGCTCCTGCCCATCGTGCAGTACTACAAATGGGACCCGGTGTGGTTTGGCGTCATCCTGACGCTGAAGGTGGCACTGGGTCAGTTCACCCCGCCGCTGGCGGTCAACCTGATGGTGTCCTGCCGCATTGCCAAGGTGCGCATGGAAGAGACCGTGCAATGGGTGGGCTGGATGCTGTTCTCGATGTTCCTCATCATGGTGCTGGTGATTGCCTTCCCCGAGCTGGCCCTGTGGCTGCCGAGGCAGATGGGCTATTGAGAGCCGCCCACCCGCTCGTTCATACCGACTCAGATCTGTCCCATTCGATTCGACCCAAGGAGACCTTCATGACGAAAAACACTTTCCAGACTTTCAAGCGCACTTTGCTGGCGCTGGCCGTGGGCAGCGTGGCCCTGGCGGCGCTGCCGGGCACGGCCTCGGCGCAGAACTACAAGTCCGAGTACCGGATGTCCCTGGTGCTGGGCCCGGCCTTCCCCTGGGGCAAGGGCGGCGAGATCTGGGCCAACAAGGTGCGTGAGCGCACCCAGGGTCGCATCAACATCAAGCTGTACCCGGGTGTGTCGCTGATCCAGGGCGATCAGACACGTGAATTCAGCGCCCTGCGCCAGGGCGTGATCGACATGGCCGTGGGCTCGACCATCAACTGGTCGCCCCAGGTCAAGCAGCTCAACCTGTTTTCGCTGCCCTTCCTGATGCCCGACTACGCTGCCGTGGACTCGCTGACCCAGGGCGATGTCGGCAAGAACCTGTTCAAGGTGCTGGATCAGGCTGGCGTGATGCCCCTGGCCTGGGGCGAGAACGGCTACCGCGAGATCTCGACCTCCAAGCTGCCGATCAAGAAGCCCGAAGACCTCAAGGGCCTGAAGATCCGCGTGGTGGGCTCGCCCCTGTTCCTGGACACCTTCAGCGCCCTGGGCGCCAACCCCACCCAGATGAGCTGGGCCGATGCCCAGCCCGCACTCGCCAGCGGTGCAGTGGATGGTCAGGAAAACCCGATCTCGATCTTCACGGCCGCGAAGCTGCACACCGTGGGCCAGAAGTACGTGACGATGTGGGGCTACATTTGCGACCCGCTGGTGTTCGTGGTCAACAAGGACATCTGGAACTCCTGGACCCCGGCTGACCGTGAGATCGTTCGCCAGGCCGCGCTGGATGCCGGCAAAGAAGAAACCGCCCTGGCCCGCAAGGGCCTGGTCGAGGCCGACAAGCCGCTGCTCAAGGAAATCGCGGGCCACGGCGTGAACGTGGTGCAACTCAGCGCGGCCGAGCGCGAGGCTTTTGTGAAGGCCACCCGCCCGGTGTACGACAAATGGAAGAACACCGTCGGCGCCGATCTGGTGACCCAGGCCGAGAAGGCCATCGCGGCGCGGAAGTGATCTCAGGCCTGCGGCCTGCAAGGCCGCGGGCCCATACAAAAAGCCCCGCCCGGAATCCCGGCGGGGCTTTCTTTTTGGAGCGCTCGCAGCGCAGCCGGCCTCAGTGCTGCAGGATCTTGTTGAGGAAGTCCTTGGTGCGGGGCTGGCGTTCGTCGGGCTTGTTGAAGAAGTCGTCCTTGGAGCAGTCCTCAAGGATCTTGCCACCCACGTCCATGAAGATCACGCGGTTGCTGACCTTGCGCGCAAAGCCCATTTCGTGCGTGACCACCATCATGGTCATGCCTTCCTTGGCCAGGCCCACCATCACATCGAGCACCTCACCGACCATCTCAGGGTCGAGCGCCGAGGTGGGTTCGTCAAACAGCATCACGATCGGGTCCATCGACAGCGCGCGCGCAATCGCCACACGCTGCTGCTGGCCGCCCGAGAGCTGACCGGGGAACTTGTCCTTGTGGGCGATCAGGCCCACGCGCTCCAGGTACTTCAGGCCCTGCTTCTTGGCCTCGTCAGGGCTGCGGCCCAGCACCTTGACCTGGGCGATGGTCAGGTTCTCGGTCACCGACAGGTGCGGGAACAGCTCGAAATGCTGGAACACCATGCCCACCTTGCTGCGCAGCTTGGGCAAGTCGGTCTTGGGGTCATGCACCGCCGTGCCATTGACGTAGATCTCGCCCTTCTGGAAGGGTTCGAGCGCGTTGATGGTCTTGATCAAGGTGGACTTGCCCGAGCCCGAGGGCCCGCACACCACCACCACTTCGCCTTTGTTGATGCTGGTGGAGCAGTCGTTCAGCACCTGAAAGCTGCCATACCACTTGGAAACGTTCTTGAGTTCAATCATGGAAATTTCTCACTCTCAATGCCGCGTCAGCGGATGATGGCAATCTTCTTGTGCAGGTGCTTGACCAGCGTGGACAGGGCAAAGCAGATCACGAAATAGACCACGGCGGCGAGCACGTAGGCCTCGATCGGACGGCCGTAGTTCTTGCCCGCGGTCTCGAAGCCCTTGAGCATGTCGTAGGCGCCGATGGCATACACCAGCGAGGTGTCCTGGAACAGGATGATGGTCTGGGTCAGCAGCACCGGCAGCATGTTGCGGAAGGCCTGCGGCAGGATCACCAGCTTCATGTTCTGGCCATAGGTCATGCCCAGAGCCTGCCCGGCGAAGACCTGGCCGCGCGGGATCGACTGGATGCCGGCGCGCATGATCTCGCTGAAGTAGGCTGCCTCGAAGGCGATGAAGGTGATGGTGGCCGACACCTCGGCCCCGATGGGGCGCCCGATGGCAAACGGCGCCAGCAGGAACACCCACAGGATCACCATGACCAGCGGAATGCTGCGCATGCCGTTGACATAGATGGTGGCCGGTACATCCAGCACCTTCTTGCCTGACAGGCGCATCAGCGCCAGCACCGTGCCAAAGATCACGCCGCCAATGGTGGACACCACGGTCAGCAGGATGCTGAAGTAGAAGCCCTTGGCGACGAACTTGCTGATGAGGTCCCAACTGTAGAACGAGAGATCGAAATTCATCAGTGTCCCCCTCCGGTGCCGCCCTGGACAATGAAGCCGGGGACTCGCGAACGCTTTTCGATGAAGGCCATGAGCCGGTTGATCACAAAGGCCGAGATCACGTACAGGCCGGTCACGGCGATGTAGACCTCGATGCCGCGCGAGGTCTCTTCCTGCGCCTGCATGGCGAACATGGTCAGCTCAGACACCGAGACGGCAAAGGCCACCGACGAGTTCTTGAAGATGTTCATGGTCTCGCTGGTGAGCGGCGGGATGATGATGCGAAACGCCATCGGCAAGATCACATAGCGGTAGTACTGCGGCGTGGTGAAGCCCAAGGCCATGCCGGCATAGCGCTGACCGCGCGGCAGGGCCTGGATGCCGGCACGCACCTGCTCGGCGATCCGCGCCGAGGTGAAGATGCCCAGGGCCAGCACCACCAGGATGAAGCTCGGCACCTCTTTGAGGGCCGGCACAAATGCAGGGATCACGTGGTACCAGAGGAAGATCTGGACCAGCAGCGGAATATTGCGAAACAGCTCAACCCAGGCATTGCCGAGTCGGGTGAGCCAGGGGCTGTCCGGCAGGGTGCGGATGGTGCCGATCACCGACCCCAGGATCAGGGCCACTGCCAGGGCCAGCAAAGCCACAGACACGGTCCAGCCCCAGGCCGACAGCATCCATTGCCAGTAGGTCGGGTAAGCCCCGCCGGGGTCTTGCAGGAAGACTTCCCATTGCCAGTTCATGGCCATACAGGCTTCTCCAGTTTGAAAATTGAAAACAGGGAACCGGCCAGGCCCACATCGGCCATGGCAGCCACCAGGCTGCCAGGCAGAGGCCCAGCCGGGGCGGGCGTCAGCTCACCCAGGGGGCAGGCGGACGCCGCAAAACGCCATCACTTCTTGGCGTAGTCTTCGGCGGGCTTGTCGTTGGGGTTGGCCCAGGCGGCCTTGGTGGCCTCGCTGGCCGGCAGGCCCACGCGGGTGTTCTTCGGCGGGATGGGTTGCACGAACCACTTGTCGTACAGCTTGGCCAGCTCACCCGACTTGGCCAGATCCTTGATGGTGTCGTCGCCGATCTTCTTGAAGGCCGGGTCGTCCTTGCGCACCATGATGCCGATGGGCTCGACGTTCAGCACTTCGCCCACGATCTTGTAGTCGGCCGGGCTCTTGGAGGTGGCGATGTTGCCCGCCAGGATCTGCGCATCCATCACGAAGGCATCGGCGCGGCCCGATTCGAGCAGCAGGAAGCTGTCGGCGTGGTCCTTGCCGAAGACTTCCTTGAAGTCGACGCCGGTGGCGCGCTCATGCTTGCGCAGCAATTGCACGGAAGTGGTGCCTGTGGTGGTCGCCACGTTCTTGCCATTGAGCTGGGCGATGCCGGTGATGCCCGAAGCCGCCTTGACCGCGATGCGCACTTCTTCGACGTAGGCGGTGTCCAGGAACGACACGTCCTTCTGGCGGGCCACGTTGTTGGTGGTCGAGCCGCACTCGATGTCCACGGTGCCGTTCTGCACCAGCGGGATGCGGTTTTGCGAAGTGACCGAGACGTACTTCACTTCGAGCTTCTTGCCCACGGCCTTTTCGACGTTGCCGACGATGCGCTGGCACAGCTCGACGTGGTAGCCCACGTACTTGCCATCGCCCAGCGTGTAGGACAGTGCACCCGAGGAATCGCGCACACCCATGGTGATGGCGCCCGACGCCTTGACCTTGGCCAACGTGTCATTGGCTTGGGCCAGGACGCTGCCCGTCGCCAGGGCGGCGACTGCAAAAGCGAGCAAATGTTTCTTCATGGAATCTCCTAGGAATGGGAACGATGAG
Organism: Curvibacter sp. GW821-FHT01G03; assembly: GCF_059422285.1. Classification (NCBI taxonomy): domain Bacteria; kingdom Pseudomonadati; phylum Pseudomonadota; class Betaproteobacteria; order Burkholderiales; family Comamonadaceae; genus Curvibacter; species Curvibacter sp. GW821-FHT01G03. Next base: position 122,484 of record NZ_JBWKWP010000012.1, on the reverse strand, counting down.
ATTAAGGGAAGGGTAAATTTTAGGGAACCAGCACCCAGGGAATACCCGGCGTCCCAGCATGCAAAAAATGCACTGAAGGAATCATTTCCTGGCCACTCCGGGTTGCGCTACCCATCCCGCCATGCAAGCCCGCCAACTCAATGACAGGACTGGGCATGGGGATGATCCAGGCAAGCAGCCTTTGTGCCAGGGCAGACGCCCAATGCGAGGGATCAGGACAAATCAGGGGAAAAGTAGACCATTCAGGCCATCGCAGCGCGGGCCGCACCGGTATCCAGATGAATGGTTTGCATGAAAGAAGAAGTGGCTTGTCTCGGCACCGTGACGCATGGTGATGGTCCTGTTGTTCTAAGAACCTGTCACGCCTGTGTCTTGGACAGGCGGCAGGTTGGTGGGCCCAGACTGTAGAGAAGCGCCAGACCCAAGGCCAATGCCGGATTAAATGGCCCTCATGCAAAAAAAGCATGAGGCGCCCGATCATCTTGCGGCCGATTCATCTGGACGCACCGTGTTGGCCACCAGATAGCGCCAAAGGGCTTCGGCACGGTCCTTGGGCGCCTCGCGTCCGGCCGCCTGGGCGGAGGGCCGTTCGCGGTAGGCACGCAACTCCATGGTGATCTGCAGCGGCGGGGCGTCGGGCGGCAAGGCACTGACCAGGCGCCGCGCCCGCAGGTCCTTGCGCACCGCGCTGTAGGGCAGAAACGCCACGCCATGACCTTCCAGCGCCATGGCCTTGAGGCCTTCGGCCATGTCGGTCTCGTACACGCGGTCCAGGTGGATGGCGGTGCCCGACTGTTTGAGCATCAGCTCGACCATGCGCCCCAGGTAGGCGTCGGGGGCATACCCCAGGTAGGGCAAGAGCTGGCCAGGGCGGCCCGGCAGCAGGTACATGGGGCGGCCATCGGCATCGGGCTTCACGTAGGGGGCCAACACCTCCTCGCCCAGGCTCACCATGTCGTAGCGATCGGGATCGATCTGAAAGGGCTGCGAGGGATGGTAGTAGGCGATCAGCAGATCGCAACTGCCCTCGACCAGCCGCAGCACCGCGTCGTGCACGTTGAGGGCAATCAGGCGGCTCTTGAGTGGCCCGAATTTCTCACGCAGGGTGGTCACCCAGGTCGGGAAGAAGGTGAAGGCCAACGTGTGCGGCACCGCAAACTCGACCACGTCCTTGCCCGCGCTGGTGTGGCCGCGCAGCATGGCGCGGGTGGTCTGCAGCGACTGCAGCATCTCCAGCGACTGCGCATACAGCGTTTCGCCGGCCGGTGTCAGGCGCGTGGGATAGGAGCTGCGATCCACCAGATCTGCCCCGGCCCAGGCCTCCAGCGCCTGGATGCGGCGCGAGAACGCCGGCTGGGTCACGTGCCGCAATTGGGCCGACCGGCTGAAACTGCGGGTCTCGGCCAGGCTGACAAAGTCTTCAAGCCATTTGGTTTCCATGGGGGGCGATTATGAGCCGCCCCAGAGCACCGTGATCAGACCGGCGCCACCACGCCTTGCCCGGAATAATGCCCCTTGACGTTGGCCAGGAATTGGTTCACCGAGCGCTGCACGGCTTCGGGCGACCAGCCGGCCACATGGGGCGTGAGCACCACATTGGGCAGGTCGATCAGTTCGGCCGGGGGCTGGGGCTCGCTTTCGTACACATCCAGGCCGGCCGCGCCCAGGCGGCCCTCCCGCAGGGCCTGCGCCAGCGCAGCGGTGTCGACCACACTGCCGCGCGCGATGTTGACCAGCACGCCGCGGGGGCCCAGCGCGTCCAGCACAGGCCCGTTCACCAGGTGCCGGGTGGCAGGGCCGCCCGGGGTGGCCACCACCAGGAAGTCGGCCCAGTCGGCCAAGGCCTGCAACTGGTCGAAGTAACGGTAGCTCACACCCTCGCGCGGGCTGCGGTTGTGGTAGCCCACCTCGATGTCAAAACCCTCGGCCCGGCGTGCGATCTTGCGCCCGATGGTGCCCAGGCCCAGCAGGCCCAGGCGACGCCCCGACACATTGGGCGGCAGGGGGATGGCCTCGCGCCAGACCCCTTGGCGGGTCAGCGCATCCAGGCGCGGGATGCCGCGCACGGCGGCCAGCAGCAGGCCCAGGGCGTGGTCGGCCACGCAGTCGTCATTGGTGCCGGCGCCATTGGCCACCACCACCCCACGCTGACGCGCATGGGCGACGTCGACCATCTCGTAGCCCGCGCCGAGGGCACAGATCAGTTGCAACTGCGGCATGCGGTCCATCTCGGCGGCGGTCAGACCGACCGCGCCCACGGTCAGCACCACCTGCACCTGCGCACCGTGCTCAGCCACGGCGGCGGCGCGCTCGGCCGGGCTGGGGGCGTAGATCACCTGCAGCAGCTCGCCCATCTGGGTTCGGTGCTCTTCAGACAAGAAGTGAAGGGCCAACAACAAGGGCTTGGTCGGATTCATGGCAGGAACTCACAAAACAAAGGAATGAAAACTCAAATCGGCGCCGGGTGCGGATCACTCACCGCTTTGCTGCAGCGCCCACATGCGGGCGTAGCGGCCCTGCTGGGCCAGCAAATCTGCATGGGCTCCGCGCTCGATGATGCGGCCGCCCTCCATCACCAGGATCTCGTGCGCATCGACCACCGTGGAGAGCCGGTGTGCGATCACCAGCGAGGTCTTGTTGCGGGCCACCGAGCTCAACTCGGCCTGGATGGCGCGCTCATTGGCCGAATCCAGGGCCGAGGTGGCCTCGTCAAAGATCAGGATGGGCGGGTTTTTCAACAGCGTGCGCGCAATCGCCACCCGCTGCTTCTCGCCGCCCGAAAGCTTCAGGCCACGCTCGCCCACCAGGGTCTGGTAGCCCGCTGGCGATGCGGCAATGAAGTCGTGGATGCGGGCCGCGCGGGCGGCCGCCTCCACCTCGGCCTGGCTGCTGCCGGGGCGGCCATAGGCGATGTTGTAGGCCACGGTGTCGTTGAACAGCACGGTGTCCTGCGGCACGATGCCGATGGCCTGACGCACGCTGGCCTGGGTCACGGCGCGGACATCGAGCCCACCAATCGTGATGCGGCCCTGCTGCACGTCATAAAAGCGATACAGCAGCCGCGCCAGAGTCGACTTGCCCGAGCCCGAAGGGCCCACCACCGCCACGGTCTTGCCAGCCGGCACGACAAAGCTCACGCCCTGGAGGATGGGGCGCCCGCCCTGGGGGTCGTAGGCGAAGTGAACGTTCTCAAAACGCAGCTCGGGCGCCTCGCCAGGCTGCAGCGGCGTGGCGCCCGGCGCATCAGCCACCTCGCGCTCGCGCTCCATCAGGGTGAACATCTTGTCGAGATCGGTCAGGCTCTGTTTGATCTCACGGTAGATCACGCCCAGAAAATTCAAGGGCACATAGAGCTGGATCATGAAGGCGTTGACCATCACCAGGTCGCCCAGCGTCATGCGGCCATCGACCACGCCCTGGGTGGCCCGCCACAGCATGGCCACGAGGCCGACCGCAATGATCAGCTGCTGCCCGGTGTTGAGCATGGACAGCGTGGTCTGAGCCTTCAGCCGGGCACGGCGCAGGCGCTCCAGGCTTTCGTCGTAGCGCCGGGCCTCGAAGGTCTCGTTGTTGAAGTACTTGACGGTCTCGTAATTGAGCAGCGAATCCACGGCCCGGGTGTGGGCCGCCGAATCGAACTCGTTGGCCTGGCGCCGGTACTGGGTGCGCCACTCGGTGACCTTGACCGTGAACACAATGTAGAAGGCCAGCGCAGCCAGGGTGATCCAGGCAAACCAGACGTCAAACTTGACGGCCAGGATGGACAGCACCAGGGTCACCTCGATCAGCGTGGGCACGATGCTGTAGAGCGAGTACGAGATCAGCGACTCGATGCCGCGCACGCCGCGCTCGATGTCGCGCGTCATGCCGCCGGTCTGGCGCTCCAGGTGAAAACGAAGGCTCAGCGCATGCAGGTGTTCGAAGGTCTGCAGCGCGATGCTGCGCGCCGCCCCTTGGGTGGCCTTGGCAAACACCAGCTCGCGCAGCTCGGTGAACAGCGAGGTCGAAAGCCGCAAGCCCCCGTAGGCCAGCAGCAAGGCGGCCGGCACCACCAGCACAGCCTGCGGATCGCCCGGCTTGAACGACATCGCGTCCACCAGCGACTTGAGCAGCACCGGCACACCCACATTGGCCAGCTTCGCCCCCACCATGAAGCCCAGTGCGGCCAGCACACGCCATTTGTACTGCCACAGGTAGGGGAAAAGCCGTGCCAGCGTCTGCCAGTCGCGGGAGGGTGAACGGTCACCTTGAGGGATGGACGCAGGGGGTGAGGATTCGCCAGAGCGGCGCATAGGGGACAATTCCAAGCTTGTGAAACCAAGAGATTGTGCCCATGTCCGACCAACCCAGTGCCCAGCGGGCCTTTGAAGAACCCCTGCCGCAAGACAAGGAGCTGGTGCTCAAGGTCATTCCGATGCCAGCCGACTGCAATGCCAACGGCGACATCTTCGGCGGCTGGGTCATGGCCCAGGTCGACCTGGCCGGCTCGGTGCTGCCGGCGCGCTACGCCCAGGGCCGCATGGCCACCGTGGCGGTGAATGAGTTCATCTTCAAGCAACCCGTTCGGGTGGGCGACATCCTGTCGTTCTACGCCTCGATGGAGCGCATCGGCCGCACCTCGATGACGGTGCGGGTCGAAGTGTTTGCCGAGCGCTTCCGGTCACAGGGCCAGTACATCAAGGTGACCCATGCCACGCTGACCTATGTGGCCATCGATGAGCAGGGCCGCCCGCGCGAGATTCCGCGCAGTTGAAGCCGCCTCCTCTACCTCAGGCGCGCTCACTGCGATAGCGCCTTTTCCCCGATAGGCAGAGCCCGGCTGCGGGCCTCAACATGCGCCTGCAGGCCGACGCTGGCAAATGCATGGCACATGCATGGCACATGCATGGCACATGCTCAGGGTTAGCCCCGAGTGTGTGGCCTCGGCCCGCACCGCTACATTATTTATGCCAAGCAATCGCTTGGCATAAATCATTGGGGAGCCGATGTGCAATTCGTGCAACTGCTGATCAGCGGGGTCTCTCAGGGCTGCATCTACGGCCTGATCGCGCTGGGCTTTGTGCTCATCTACAAGGCCACTGAAACCGTGAGCTTTGCCCAGGGTGAGTTGATGATGCTGGGCGCCTTCTGCGGCCTGGGCCTGATGACGGTGCTGGGCTTCCCCTTCTGGCTCGCAGTGCCGGCCACCCTGGTGGCGATGGGCCTGTTCGGCATCGTGCTGGAGCGCGCCGTGGTGCGCCCCATCCTGGGGCAGCCCGCGTTTTCAGTGGTGATGCTCACCATCGGGATCGGCTACGTGCTGCGCGGCCTGGTCACGATGATCCCGAACATCGGCACAGAAACCCACACCCTGCCCGTGCCCTACAAGGACCTGAGCCTGAGCCTGGGCGGACTGGTGCTGAACGCCGAGCAGGCCGTGGTGATCGCCGCCACCGCCGTGCTGTGCACCGGCTTGTTTGCCATGTTCCGCTACAGCAAGCTGGGCATCGCCATGCAGGCGGCCTCGCAGAACCAGCTGGCGGCCTACTACATGGGCATTCCGGTGAAACGACTCAATGGCCTGGTATGGGGGCTGGCCGCGGCCGTGGCCTCGGTGGCAGGCCTGCTGCTGGCACCCATCACCTTCGTGCACGCCAACATGGGGTTCATCGGCCTGAAAGCCTTCCCGGCGGCCGTGGTCGGGGGTTTCGGCAGCCTGCCCGGGGCGATTGTCGGCGGGCTGGTGATCGGCATCGTCGAATCACTGTCGGGCTTCTACCTGCCCGAAGGCTTCAAGGACATCGCGGCCTACATCGTGGTGTTGCTGATGCTGATGTTGAAGCCCAACGGCCTATTCGGCGACAAGCTGCGTAAGAAAGTCTGACCCACCATGCGCTTTCTGTTCAAGACCGATTACGACCAGGACATCCGCCTGGCCAAACATGGCGGCCACCGCTTCTGGTACGGGCTCTTGCTGCTGGCCTTGCTGGCGGCGCCCTGGCTGGTGCCCGAGTACTGGCTGGCCCAACTCACCTTTGTGCTGATCTACGGCATCGTGGGCCTGGGACTGATGCTGCTGGCAGGCTTCACGGGCCTGTTCTCCATGGGGCATGCCGCTTTCCTGGGGGTGGGGGCGTATACGCAGGCCGCACTGTGCGGCCTGGGCTGGCCGTTTCCGCTGGCCCTGGCCTGCGCCGCCGCACTGTCGGCCGCCGCGGGCCTGCTGGTGGGCCTGCCGGCCTTGCGGGTCAAGGGCATCTACCTGGGCATGGCCACGCTGTCCTTCGGCTTCATCGTCGAGGAGGTGTTCGCCCGCTGGGAGAGCGTGACCGGGGGCAATGCCGGCAAGCATGTGCAGGCCCCCGACTTCTTCGGCTGGAAGGCCGACAGCGCCGAATCGTTCTACTTTGTCTGCCTGGTGATCGCCGTGGCCAGCACACTGGGCATCCTGAACCTGCTGCGCTCACCCACCGGACGGGCCTTCGTGGCCATCCGCGATTCGGAAATTTCAGCCCAGAGCATGGGCATCCACCTGGCCCGCTACAAAAGCCTGTCGTTTGCACTGTCGGCCGCCCTGGCAGGCATGGGCGGGGCGCTGTATGCGCACAAACTGCAATTCATCTCGCCCGACCAGTTCGACATCCTGCAGTCGATCGACCTGCTGCTGATGATCGTGATCGGCGGCCTGGGTTCGGTGCATGGTGCGTTTCTGGGGGCCCTGTTCCTGATCTCGATGCCACAGGTGATCGCCCTGTCCAAAGATTCGCTGCCGGATGCCATCGCCCAGGCCCCCGGCCTGCAAGGCCTGGTCTACGGTGTGGTGCTGATCGCCTTCGTGCTGTTCGAGCCCCTGGGCCTGTATGGGCGCTGGCTCAAGGTGCGCACCTGGCTGCAGATGTTCCCGTTCTATCGCAAGGGCATGTTCAAGCGCCAGAAGTCCTTCCAGAAGTCCGACCGTTTGAAATGATCCCCCCTGAGTCGCTTCGCGCCTACGTGCGGCCGCGAGACGCGGACGCTCTTCGCACTGTCCGGACCTGCGCAGGCAGGCCCGGAGCCGCAGTGCTCAGCCCCCAAGGGGGACGACACCCGTGGCCTGGCAAAGCCAGCTCCACGGTGTCTGCTGGCGTGGCCTGCTCCGCGGCCTTTCGATCGATAAGGGCTTGCCGTGTTCACGCACCGTGTTTCACTGAATCAAAAAGTTGAGGTTTGCCCTATGGACCCATCCATCCTTCTATCGGCCCGAGATCTCAGCGTGCGTTTCGGCGGTGTGCTGGCGGTCAACAAGGTCAGCTTCGAGGTGCGCCAGGGCGAGGTCTTCACCCTGATCGGGCCCAATGGCGCGGGCAAGACCACGGTGTTCAACCTGATCAGCCGCATCTACACCCCCACCAGCGGCGAGATCGACTACGCCGGCCCCGAGGGCCCGTTGCGCCTGACCGATCGCCCACCACACCAGATCGCCCGACTGGGCATTGCGCGCACCTTCCAGAACATTGAGTTGTTCGAGCACGCCACCGTGTTGCACAACTTGCTGATCGGGCGGCACACCCACCGCGACAGCGGACTGTGGAGCGATCTGTTTTTCACCCGCCGCACCCGCGAGGCCGAACTGCGGGCCCGGCGAAAGGCCGAAGAGGTGATCGACCTGCTGGACTTGCAACACCACCGCGATGCCCTGGTGGCCGGCCTGCCCTACGGGGTGCGCAAGGTGGTCGAGCTGGCACGCGCCCTGTGCACCGAGCCACGCCTGCTGCTGCTCGATGAGCCGTCGTCCGGCCTCAACGTCGAAGAAACCGAAGACATGGCCTACTGGATCCAGGACATCCAGAAAGAGCTGGGCATCACGGTGCTGATGGTTGAACACGACATGACCCTGGTCTCACGCGTGTCCGACCGGGTGCTGGCCATGAACCAGGGCGAGGTGCTGGCCCTGGGCAGCCCGCGCGACGTGCAGACCCACCCGGGCGTGGTCGAGGCCTACCTGGGCACCATCGATGACGTGAGCAACTTGCGCCGGCCCACCGGTACCGGGGCCCGGTTTGAAAGGAAAGCCGCATGAGCGCCACCCTGGCCCAGCCAGACACCGCCCGCTCCGCCCTGCCCAGCCCGACCGCAGACGCGGCACCGGCGCTGCTGCAACTGCTCAATGTGGAAAGCGCCTACGGCCCGATCAAGGCCATCCGGGGCGTCAGCCTGCAGGTGCGCGAAGGCGAGATCGCCACCGTGCTGGGCTCCAATGGCGCGGGCAAGAGCACCATTCTGAAAACCATCTCCGGCATCATCGACCCGCGCAAGGGCTCGATCAGCTTCCGCGGCCAGGACATCACGGCCCGCGACCCCTCGGCCATCGTGCGCCTGGGCCTGTCCCATGTGCCCGAAGGACGCGAGGTGTTCCCGCTGCTTTCGGTGCGCGACAACCTGCTGATGGGCGCCTACACCCGGCACGACCGCGATGCGGTGGCGCGCGACATCGAGGCAGTGTATGGCTACTTTCCCATCCTGCGCGAGCGAGCCACCCAGGAGGCGGGGCTGCTCTCGGGCGGCCAGCAGCAGATGCTGGCCATCTCGCGCGCCCTCATGGCCCAGCCCTCGCTGATCCTGCTCGATGAACCCAGCCTGGGCCTGAGCCCCAAGCTGACCAAGGAGATCTTCGAGATCGTGGTGCGCATCAACCGCGAACGCGGCACCACCATCTTGCTGGTCGAGCAGAACGCCAACATGGCGCTGAACGCCGCCGACCATGGCTATGTGCTGGAAAGCGGGCGCATCGTGATGGAAGACAGCTGCGAACGCCTGCGCGAGAAGGACGATATCAAGGAGTTCTACCTCGGCCTCAAAGACGAAGGCGTGCGCGGCGAGCGACGCTGGAAAAAGAAAAAGAACTGGAGGTAAGCCATGACCGGACTCTGGAAACCCGACCGCCTGCAAGCCAGCACCGACATCGTGGTGCCGGGCGACACCATCCCGGCCCTGTTCTGGAACGCGGTCGAGCGCCGTGGCCCGCAGGTGTGGATGCGACAGAAAGAGCTGGGCATCTGGCGCAGCTGGACCTGGGCCCAGACGGCCGAGGCGGTGCGCGAGATCGCAGGCGGGCTGATGAGCCTGGGCTTCGCCCCCGGCGACACCGCCTCCATCCTGTCCAACACGGTGATCGAATGGGTGCTGGCCGATCTCGCCGTGCTCAGCGCGGGCGGCGTGGCCAATGGCATCTACCCCACGGACGCCGCCCCCCAGGTGCACTACCTGTGCGAAGACTCGCGCACCACCGTGCTGTTCGTGGAAGACGACGAACAGCTCGACAAGGCACTGGAGGTGCGCGAGCGTTTGCCCCTGTTGCGCCAGATCGTGGTTTTTGACATGAAGGGCCTGCGCGAACTGGCAGACCCCGGCGTGATCAGCCTGGACGCGCTGCGCGAGCGCGGCCGCGCCCACCTGCAGCAGCACGCGGGCGAGCTGGAGCGCCGCGTTCAGGCCTGCCGCCCCGAGGACCTGGCCATCCTGGTCTACACCTCGGGCACCACCGGCAAGCCCAAAGGGGCCATGCACACCCACGCCGGCCTGGTCTACACCGTGCGTGGCTACAACACCCTGATCGCGCGTGACGAGCACGACGAGGCGATGTGCTTTCTGCCCCTGTGCCACATCGCAGAGCGCCTGGGCGGCGAGTACTTTTCGCTGTACACCGGCACCCGGCTCAACTTTGTCGAAAACCCCGAGACCGTGCCCGAAAACGTGCGCGAAATCGCGCCGACCGTGTTCACCGCCGTACCCCGGGTATGGGAGAAGTTCTATTCAGGCGTGATGATCGCGTTGAAGGAATCCAGCGCCTTGCAGCAGGCCGTGTATGCCTGGGCCATCGACGTCGGCACGCGCATCGCCGACCGGGTGCTGGCCGGCCAGCCCGTGAGCACGGCCCTCAAAGCCCAGTTCACACTGGCGCGCTGGCTGGCGCTGGACAACGTGCGCAAGCTGATCGGTATCCATCGCGCGCGTTTCCTGGTGACCGGGGCCGCCCCCATCTCACCTGAACTGGTCAAGTGGTACCTGGCCCTCGGCGTCCCCATGCTGGAGGTCTGGGGCATGACCGAGACCTGTGGCGCCGCCACGGGCGTGCCGGCCACGCGCATCAAACCTGGCTCGATCGGCCCGGCTGCCGGCTACAACGAAGTGCGGCTGGACCCCGCCACCGGCGAAATCCTGGTGCGGGGCCCCAACGTCTTCAAGGGCTACCTGAACCTGCCCGAAAAGACCGCCGAGACCATCACCCCCGACGGCTGGCTGCACACCGGCGACGTGGGTCAGGTTGATGCCGACGGCTACTACCGCATCACCGACCGCATGAAGGACATCATCATCACCGCCGGTGGCAAGAACATCACCCCGAGCGAACTCGAGAATGAACTCAAGTTCTCGCCCTACATCACCGACGCGGTGGTGATCGGCGACCGCCGCCCCTACCTGACCGTGATCATCATGATCGACCAGGAGAACGTCGAGAAGTACGCCCAGGACCACGACGTGCCCTTCAGCAACTACGCCAGCCTGACCCGAGCCGCCGAAGTGCAGCAGCTGATCCAGGGCGTGATCGACCAGGTGAACACCCGCTTCGCCCGCGTCGAACAGATCAAGAAGTTCTTCCTGCTCGACACCCAGCTCAGCGCCGAGGACGAAGAGCTGACCCCCACCATGAAGCTCAAGCGCCAACTGGTGCAGAAGAAGTACGCCGAGCGGATTGAGGCGATGTACCGTTGAAAGCCGAGGTCGGTTCAGTGCGCAGGATTCAGATTCAACCGTCAGACTGCGCGCAAGGCCTGGTTCAACGATTGCATGGCTTGCAAATGAGGACCAGGTTGCCCCAACTCATCTCGCACACCTAGACGTTGGACAAAGCCATATAAATACAGGCTCTTGACTTGAAGTGCCTGCTTGCCAGCGTGGCTCAAAATGAAGGTGCAGGCCTGCCAGTCCAACGCAGAATTCGGAAGATCAAAACGCCAGCGACCACCACCCAATGATCTAGCCTCCCCCGCGTATGACCCGAGGCATAGCCTCAGACGGCTTGCATCAGCCTCGCTGCCCACCTCAACATCACACTTGAAGTCGCCGTAATGGTCCTGTGGGGCCTGTGCCCTCAAGCAGGGTCTCAGGGCTTGCGTCAGTTCTGTGCCCGGCTTCAGCCACGCTGTCTTCGTCCAGGTGTCGAATCGTGCACTGCCTCCCCATGCCAAGCTGCCTTGTTGAAAGCTGGAGTTGACCAGCCAGTTCTCTCGATAGTCTCGATAGGCCCAGAGCCAGCACCCCGCCGATTGCTCACGCAACAAGGATGCGCTTTCCAAGATGAAGGGATTCACCTGATCAGCACGCAGGCGCGCATTTTGGCTGGCAAACAACAAGGTTTCGTCTGTGAAGTTGAATTGATCAATCACGGGACGACGGGCCCCACCGAATCGCTGCATCAAACGACTCAAACCCTGCAGTGCTGCGGTGGCGTCAAGTTGCTCGCCCTGGTTGACCATGCCATGGAATGGGCCCCAATACAGGTAGCGTGGGCCATGCCAATCATCGAACAGATCGAAATGTAGCCACTCAGTCTGACCATTCGGAGTGGGCACGGGATAGGCGTCGATTCGCACCTCCACACCCAAATCCGGGAATGCAGACAGGCAAGCCGCCATCACGCGGTGACGCAGCAGGTGATCAAAAAACTTCACCCACAACTGCATGCCAGGGCTGCGGTGCGTCGGCACGATCCAGACCTGGCCGTTAGCGGGCAACTCCAACTGCCGTGCCAACGATGCAAGGCCCTGCTGATCGACCCAGTCAGAAAAGCCCGAGCGCATGGCCAATTCATGGCGTTGTGATTCCGGCCAGTGGGGAGGCGTTTCAAAACAAGGCCAGAAGTCTTCCCAGGTGACAAAGCCCCCGCCCCAGGCCTTGTGCCGATTCACCCAACGCGCCAAACAATCAGCCTGTGCTTTCATCCGCGCCACAGACCTGGCTGGGCACATCAAAAAAGCCAGTTGTCGCTCATGATGAGACACTTCTGGCGTGACATCCGAGCTGTATGCATAGAACAGACGCCCGTGCACACGCAGGCCTGCCCGGCCAGCCTCTGAAAGCAGGCGGTCCAGGCGCCGGGCATGCCAAGGGTCCAACTCAGGACTGGCAGCATCCGGAAACAGGGCGTGCCAGGGCAGCAAGACACACACGGTGTCAAATCCATCGCGGCGGATGGCCTGGAAATCTGCCCGTAGATCTTCTGGCCTGAAGGCATCCAGAAAACTCACGGGGTCATGGCTGCCGAAATAATGCACACCCCGGCTGAAGGAACCGGAATCTTTGGCCTTGGAACGGCCCCCCAGCATCCTGCGGAGATGCCCTGACACCCAGGCTAGACGGTGGGGCCTCGAATCGGAGAGCGTGTGATCAATCAAAAGAACTCAATGGTAAGAAAAGGAGTCAAGACAAAGCAGGCTTGGGGAACGAAAATGCTGACTTAGATCGGTCTGGCAGCAGCGGCCTGCACAAGCTGTAAATGACAAAATTGTGACATACCCCGTCGACGGCACACGACGCCAGGGCTCCGAGAAAGTGCCACTCGGCCGGGCGAGCGCCAATATCCGAGAGCACCGATTCCATGGCTGACCAGCACTTGAAGCAACTTGAAACTCGACCCAACCAACCGTCCTAACTTGAAAGCAACACTCCAAGCACTGAAGCACCTCCTGTGGCCTGCGTTGGGCGTGCCTGGACCGGGCCTGCAGACCACGGACGGTCTTTCACCCGCGACGCCCCCGACCCGGGGAGTTCACTACTTTGGCGCCCATGATCCAATCTCTTTCCTGGACGCCTTTCGGCCCGAGGATCTGCGAACGGAGTTTCAAGGCATCCGCGACGATGGCTTCGACACCGTTTGCCTGCTCCTGCCCTGGCATGCACTGTTCGAACATCCTGACCAGTTCGAATTGCACCCCTGGTACCTTGGACGGCTGCTGACACTGATGGACCACGCAGGGCATGCAGGCCTGAAAGTCAAAGGACGGCTGTTCTATGGTCACAGCCCGGTGGCTACCCTGGAGGCCATCCGGCATGATCGCCAATACGCCTTGCTGCACCAGCCAGAGCAAGGCGTGACACGCCTAGGCGAACAGGCCCAGGCGCTGGCCAAGGCGGTCCTGGGCCATCCGGCCTGGAGCGGTGCCCTGCTGACCTGGGAAGACTTCTGGCCTTGCTTTCAGGGCCCCCCCAGTTGGGACGACGACGCCCGGATGCGTGTGGGGCGTGATTCTGGATTTTCCGATTGGATCCACCGACAGCAGTACAACCAACTGGCCAGTGAACTGAACCTGCCCTGCGATGGCGGCGTTTGGGGTGTGCCCCCGCACCACAGCCCCGGTATGCGGCTGTGGATCGCGTTCTTCGACCACGTGTTGCGCGAGCGCGTACTCGGTGCCTGCGCACCACACTTCCCTGAACTGGGAATCGAAGTGCGCGTTGATGCCTACCCCGTTCCTGGCCCCTCGGGGACGACAGAGTGGGTCCACTTCGACCTGTTCGATGACTGGCCAGGTCCCCGTTATCTTTATTGGGGCCCCTTCTATGGCATGGCCAATCAGGGCGAGCGCATCAGTGCCCAGACCGCGCAGGATGGGCTGCGCCATCTGTTACGGCGATTCAAAGGCCCGCAGAGGCCCATCATCGACCAGTTCAACTTCACTGACGAAACCCTGGATTTCGCGGATCACAACGCCCGCATCCGTGACGATGAGATGCCCTCTTTCATTTCCGGCAGCGCCGACCTGATCCGACAGGAAACGTGCGGCTACTGGCTGTGGGCTTATCGGGACTACCGGGAGAATTGGCTCGTGAATCCCAGCTTCCAGCGCCAAGGTGCGGCCTGGGCTCTTGATTCCCTTGACGACGTCACATTCACCACCGGCCCCGCGATGGCTGTGCTGCGCCCAGGCGCCCGTCTCAGCCAGACCTTCCAACCCGAAATGAGGGCCCAGGCTGTTCAAGGTGCCTACCGAGATTTCACATGCGACGTGGTGCTGGACGACCCCAACCAAGCCAGCGCACTGCAGGCCCTGTTCGATGATCAACCGTTGACCGGCACAAGGCTTGCCTCAGCAGAACTGCGCTTCACGGTCCCTGGACAACTGGTGAACTGGCGACAGGCCCGAATCACCTTGATCAACCATGGCCCACAGCCCATCGCACTTCGTTGCGTCTACTTCCACGGCTTCGTACAACGCTTGCGGGTCCGTGATGAATTCGGTGCACCCGGGCCCTACTTGCAGGCGGTGAGGACATTGAACCAAGCCTTGGCCTCCCCTCCTGCAGTCTGAACCTGGGATAACCCAGGTTCAATGGGGCGTGCGCGGCGCCACCAGCCCGGCCAAAGTCTTGGCGGCATTGGCCCTTGAGAAATGACGCTGGATGTTGGCCCGCCCATTGGCCGCCAGGCTGTTCCACAGGGCCTCGTCCCCGTACAGGCGGACGATCTCATCGGCGTAGGCTTGAGGGTCGTCAGCCACCAGCAGGTCCACCCCCGGGCGCAGGCCCATGCCTTCGGAGGCCACGCCGGTGGCCACCACGGGCAGGCCATGGGCCATGGCCTGGTTGACCTTGCCCTTGACGCCCGCACCGTAACGCAGCGGCGCCACCGAGATGCGGGCCTGGGCGATCAGCGGATTCACGTCTTCCACATAGCCCACGATGTTCACGCCCGGGCCCGTCAGGGCTTGGATGCGCGCGGGCATGTGGCTGCCCACCACGGTGAAAATCAGCTCGGGCAGGCGGGCATGCACCCGGGGCCAGACCTCGGCCAGGAACCACTCCACCGCGTCGATGTTGGGTGGGTGCCGGAAGCCACCGATGAAGAGCAGGCCCTCGCGCTCGGCATAGCTCGGCCCGGCGGGCTCGACCTCATGGATGTTCGACAGGATGCGCACATCCGCGCCCGGCACCTCCTGGCCCAGCACACCGAGTTCGACCGGGCTCACCACCAGGGTGACGTCGCAGGCCCGGATCACGCCCAACTCCTGTTCACGGGTCTTGAGCGCCGTGCCCATCAGGGCCGAGGAGTTCTCCAACTCGGCCAGGCGCTGCTCGCGCAGGTAGTGCAGGTCGACCGTGTCGAACACGATGCGGGCCTGCGGTGCCCATTCGCGAATGCGCGCCATGTAGGGCGCCGCGATGTAGTGACGGCAGAACAGAATGGTGTCGTACAGCTTGCCGCGCTGCTCCAGCAACTGGGTCACCGAGTTGATGTAGGGCGCAAACCAGACTTCGACTCCGGCCCGCTGCAGTTGGGCCACGTAAGGCTGGCGACATTCGAGGTTGTCGGCCACAAAGCTGACCTTGCAACCCTGCTCGACCAGCAGCTCCAGCATGGCCAGCATGCGCACCGACCCCGAATCCTGATCGGGGGTGATCATGCAGGCCTCGACCACCAGCACCCGGGCCCGGGCCTCGCGGTCCACCTCGCGCTGGGGTTCCACACCGTTGAGGCGGTGGTGCTTGAGCACACCCTCCCAACGCTTGAAGAACACCTCTTTGTTGATCACCTGGTGCCGCTTCACCCCCTGGGTCTCATCGGTGCCTGAACTGATGCCCTCGTAATGCACGATGGTGCACTGAGGCTGGTAGTACACGCGCTGGCCTGCGGCCCGCACACGGAAAGCCAGGTCGGTGTCTTCGTAATAGGCCGGTGTGTAGGCCCGGTCGAAGCCGCCCAGCGCCACCCAGTCGTTGCGCATGATGGCCAGGCAGGCGCCAGAGCAATAGTCGGCCTCGCGCAGGTAGTTGTAGGGGGGGCGCTCGGGGTCGTCGCCGCGGCCCCAGTTCCAGGCCGAACCGTCCTGCCAAAGAATGCCGCCGGCCTCTTGCAAAGTGCCATTGGGATAGACCAGGCGCGCGCCCACCAGGCCGGCGTCCGAGCGGGTGTCAAACACCCACTGGAGCGCGGCCAGCCAGCCCGGCGTGACCTGGGTGTCGTTGTTCAGCATGACCAGCATGTCGCCGCGGGCCAGGTCGGCACCATGGTGGCAACTGCCGATGAAGCCCAGGTTCTGCGGGTTGCGCACCAGGCGAACGCCTTGCAGGTCGGGCAGCGCCTGGGCAGCCGGGTTGGGCGAGGCGTCATCCACGACGATGATTTCGACATCCGACAGGTCGGTGTGCTCGCCCAGGCTCTTCAGGCAGTTGAAGGTGTAGAGGTGCTGCTCGTAGACCGGGATCACGATCGAGTAGCGGGGCACCTTGTCTGCCGGGCAAGTGGCCAGGCTCAGCGGCACGATCTCGGCCTGCGCTGGCGCCGGGCGCTGGGGCGCCTGGTAGGCCGGGGCATTGAGCTTGTCATTGATGCGCCGCACCAGGGCCGCCGGCCCCTCGGTGCGCAGGATGCGCAGCAGCATGGGCAGGCGCTCGACGGCGCGCCGGCCTTGACGACGGGCAGTACCCGCCCGCGAACGCAAGGCTTTGAACACCCGACTCGCGAAGCGCAGTGGCCGAGTGGCGCGCCAGGAGGTGCTTTGCTCCAATTCCGCAATGCGGGCCTGGCTGCGCATCAGATCCTGACCAAGCGACTCGAATAAGCGCTCGACTCGGCGGGCTTCTTCCTGCTGAGCACACAGTTGTCGATGGGCGTCCTGCGCCTGCTGCTGAGCCTGCTGTTGATATCGAGCGAACTCATCGCGGACAAATCCCAGCTCATTGCGCAGGGCACCCAGATCGTCCAGATAACTGCTGAATACCTCTTGCCATGGCCTGCCAGCCGCTTCACTCGCACGGGCCAGCAAGGCCTGCTGCTCGACCACCTCGGCGAGCCGCTGTTGCAGCACTTCGCGCGCCTGGCGATGCCCACAGCGCACCCCGTAGTCATACAAGGCCTGCAAGGGCAGGTCCACACCGGCAGGCACCGTGGCCCGCAATGGCGACAGGTCAGGCAGCGGATGCTGCGGCACCCCGGGCATCACGCCCGCCAGTGGCTGCATCAGCTTGTCGGCATAGGCCTGGCGCAGGCGGGCCTGGGCCGGCAGGTCAAGCCAGGGCTCGGCCTCGCCCGGGGCCGGCTGGTGCGTTCGCACGGCTTGCAGCAAGGCCTGGTTCCAGGCCTCGGCGGAACTGTCGGCCGGTAGCAGGTGAGCGCCGGGGTGTTGCGCCAGGCGCTCGATCAAGGCGCCGCGCGCACTGGCCACGATGGGTAGGCCGGAGGCCAGGGCCACATCCAGGGTATAGGAGTAGGTCTCGGGGCAAGGCCCTGGAAACCAAAGCACATCGGCACGTTCCAGTGCCAATCGGTGCGGCAGGTCCGCATCGTCGTAGGGGCCATGCAGCTGGATCGGCAACACCGGGGTCTCGTCGATGGGGGCTTCGGGGGTGCCCAGCAAAGTGAACTCGAGCGGTAGCATCTGCTGGCGAGCCGCCTCAGCGCAATGGCGCAGCACGTCCAGCCCTTTGAAACGCGTCAAGCCACCGATCAACAGCACCCGGGCGCTGCGCACCGGGGCAGCCAGCCATTCAGCACGGGGCGGGTGGGCGAGCACGGTGAGGCGCAGATCGGGGAAATGACTCTGCACCCGCTCGGCCACAAAGTTCGAGGGGGCCAACACCCGGTCGGCGTCGGCCAGCAGGCGGTGCATCAGGGCGCGCCAAGTGGCCACCGGCAGGCCCCAGGCATGAGGGCGCGCCTTCTGACAGCGCTGGCAACCGGCCAGATCTGGCTCGCCACAATACCCCCCCTCGGCCGTGGACAGGTTGTACAGGGGGCAATAGGTCAGGTAGTCGTGCAAGGTGACGTCGTAAGGCAGGGCCAGCAGCCCCGGCAAGTCAAGCACTTCGGCCTCGAAGCCGTCGACATGGTGGATGTGCAGCCGGCTGTAGCCCTGCCCACCCAGCACCGCGGCCAGCCGGGGCCAGGACGCCGCGCTCAAGACCTCTTCACCGCCTTCGGCACGCTCCAGGCGCACCAGGCCGGCACCGGCCGGTCGAAGCACATCGACCCGGGCGCGCCCTGCCAGCAGCGCGCGCAGATCGGCCACATGGCGCTCCACCCCGCCGCCCAGGGCATGGGTGATCCAGAGAAAGCGGTGCTGCGCTTGGGGCGCCAGGCTGGGCGCCATTTGTTTTTCTGTCGTCGACAAGACTGAGAACCCTTCAACATCAGTGACGTCGGCACCACCCGCCCAGGCTCCGGGCTTCAGAGTCTTCCCAGCGTTGGCACCGTCGGCCAGGGCGAACCGGGCCGCGAGATTGTAAAACGGTGGTGTGCAGGCCCCGCTCAGCGGGCCGCGGTGGCCGGCACTTCCACGGGCACCACGGGCCCGGGGCCGACCACAGGCACCAGCGGCACTGGCGGGCTGAGCGCCAGGGCCGGGCTGACGATCTGATCCTCCAGCCCCAGCGAGCGGATGAAACCGCCCTCGGCCCATTCGCTGTAACGCCAGTCGCCATTGACCCGCACCACGCCCTCGGGGGCTTGCAGCTCCTGCACCGGCACGTTCTTGAGCGCGGTGCTCATGAAGTCGATCCAGGCCGGCAAGGCCAACGCCGACCCCGAAGACCGGCTGCCCAGGCTGCGCGGGCTGTCGTAGCCCACCCAGGCCACGGCGGCGATGCGCGGCTGGAAGCCAGCGAACCAGGCATCCACCACATCGTTGGTGGTCCCCGTCTTGCCATACAGATCGGGGCGCTTGAGCGCCGCCTGGGCGCGGGCCCCGGTGCCCACCCGGGCCACGTCCTGCAGCAGACTGGCAATCATGAAGGTGTTGCGCTGCGGCACCACGCGGTCGGCCTCGGTGAGTGTGATCTCGGGCGCCTCGAACACCGCCTTGCCTGTCGCATCGCTGATGCGGCGGATGAACTGGGGCTTGACCTTCAGGCCGCCATTGGCGATCACGGCGTAGGCACCGGCCAGTTGCATCGGGTTGGTTGAACCCGAGCCCAGGGCCTGGGTCAGGTTGTCGGGCTGGCGCTCGGGGTCAAAGCCGAAGCGGCTGGTCCAGTCGCGTGCGGCCTGGGGGCCCAGCAGTTGCAGCAGGCGGATCGAGACCAGGTTCTTGGAGCGGATCAGCGCCTGGCGCACCGTGATGGGGCCGTCGGTGCTGCCATCGTCGTTCTCGGGGGACCAATCCCCCACATGGCTCAGCGGTGCGTCATTGACCAGGGTTTCGGGCTGCACGCCACGCTCCATGGCACCGGCGTAAATGAAAGGCTTGTAGCTGGAGCCCGGTTGGCGCCAGCCCTGGGTCACGTGGTTGAACTGGTTGCGGTGAAAGTCAAAGCCTCCCACCAGGGCCCGCACATCACCATTGGCCGGATCCAGCGCCACCAGCCCCCCCTCGGCCTCGGGCCACTGGGTCAGTACCCAGCCCTTGCCCTGCTGCAGCACCCGCAGCACGGCGCCGCGGCGCACACGCAACTTGTTGCTGGCATTGGGTGCCAGGCCAGGCTGGATCTGACGCAGGGCGGCGCCCTCCAGGTGCAACACCTCACCCGAGGCCAGCACCACGGTGGCCGCCTTCGGCGCCGCCTGGGTCACGATGGCCACGCGCAGTTCATCGTCGTCGTCGTAGTCAGACAGGCTCTGGGCCACGGCCGGGTCGGTGTCGGACAGCCCGGTCGCCAAGGTCTCTTCACCCTCGGGGCCACGCCAGGACTGGCGCAGTTCGCGCTCGATCAAGGTGCGGCGCAGGGCCTTGTAGGCGGCCTCCTGCTCATCGGCACGCAGCGTGGTTTCAACCTTCAGGCCGGTGGTGTAACTGAGCTCGCCAAACTGGGCATACACCTGCTGGCGCGCCATCTCGGCCACGTACTCGGCGTGCACATCCACCTCGTTGAGCTTGCGGATGACCAGCTTCTGAGCCTTGGCCTGTTCGTACTGTGCATCATTGATCACCCCCTGGGAATGCATGCGCGACAGCGCCACCAGTTGCCGCGCCCGGGCCCGCTCGGGATTGCGGATCGGGTTCACAAAATAGGGGTTCTGCGGCAGGCCGGCCAGCATGGCGCATTCGGCCGGCGTCAGCGCGGCCAGCGTCTTGCCAAAGTAGGTCTGTGCGGCCGCCTCGAATCCGTAGGCGCGTGAGCCCAGGTAGATCTGGTTCATGTACAGCTCCAGCACCTGGTCCTTGCTGAGCTGGGATTCGATCTTCAGCGACAGCAAGGCTTCCTTGAACTTGCGCCCCAGGCTGCGTGATCGGTTCAGAAAAAAGGTGCGCGCCACCTGCTGGGTGATGGTGGAGGCCCCCTGCAGCCGCCCGCCGGTGACGATGGAGGTCAGCGCCCGAGCGATGCCGATGGGGTCGATGCCGTGGTGCTGGTAAAAGCGCGAATCCTCCACCGCCAGCAGGCTGTCGCGCATCAGCTGGGGAATCTGGTCGATGCGCTGATACACCCGGCGCTCGCTGCCGAAGCCGCCGATCTCCACCCCGTCGGCGGTGTACACGCGCAGCGGCTGCTTGGGCTGGTAGTTGGACAGGGCGCTGGTGTCCGGCAGGTTCGGGTACATCAGCACGCCGACCACCACGGTCAGCACCGACAACAGGACCAGCGCCAGCGCCCCCCAGGCCAGCACCCGGCGCCAATGCACTCGCAAGGCGCTGCCCAGGCGGACCGGTCGGAGGGAGTCAGGGAATGAAAACCGCATGCGTGGAGAGCTCAGACAAAACGCCCATTATCGACAAGCGCCCCACACCCCCATCCGTCCTAGGGAAAGTGCCGGTGGCGCAGGCAGGGGCGAGCCGTATAACGGAAGCACCCAAAAAGGAGACCCGCATGAAGAGACGTTTCGCCCCGGCCTTCGCCGTGCTCACCCTCAGCGCCACCGCCGCCCTGGCCCAAAGCCAGGGGGTGAGCAAGGACACCATCGTGCTTGGATCGATTCAAGACCTGTCCGGTCCGCTGGCGGGTTTCGGCAAGCAAGACCGCCTGGGCATGATGCTGCGGGTGGACGAAATCAACGAGCAAGGCGGCGTGAACGGCCGCAAGATCAAGCTGCTGGTCGAAGACTCGGGCTACGACCCCAAGAAGGCGGTGCTGGCGGCCCAGAAACTCGTCAACCAGGACAAGATCTTTGCCATGGTGGCGCACATCGGCACGGCCCAGAACCTGGCGGCCATGCCGGTGCAGTTTGACAAGAACGTGATCAACTTCTTTCCGGTCACCGCCGCGCGAGAGATGTACGAGCCCTTCCATCGGCTCAAGTACTCATTCGCCGCCACTTATTACGACCAGATCCGGCTGGCCGCACCGCAGTTGATCAAGGAAAAGCAGGCCAAGAAGGTGTGTGCCTTGTACCAGGACGACGAGTTCGGCCTGGAGGTGCTGCGCGGGGGTGAGGCGGCCCTCAAGGCCATGGGCACCGACTTCGCAGAAAAAACCTCGTACAAGCGTGGCGCCACCGATTTTTCGTCGCAGGTGGCCAAGCTCAAGGCCGCCAACTGCGACTTCGTGGTGCTGGGCACCATCATCCGCGAGACCATCGGCGCCATTGGCGAATCGCGCAAGATCGGCTTCAACCCCACCTTCCTGGGCTCAAGCGCCGCCTACACCGACCTGATCCACAAACTGGGCGGCAAACCCATGGATGGGCTGTACGCCACCATGACGGTGCAGCACCCTTACCTGGACGAAGCCGCGCAGCCGATCCGTTTCTGGGCCAACAAATACAAGACCAAGTTCAACGAAGACCCCACCGTGTTCTCGGTCTATGGCTACAACGCGATCGACGCGTTCATCCGTGCGGCCCAGAAAGCCGGCCCCAACCTGAGCACCGACAGCTTCATCAAGGCCATGGACACCATGGTCATCCCGCCCGACATCTTCGGCAGCCCTGAGGCCAGTTTTGGCCCGCAAAAACGCCTGGGCAACACCCTCAGCCGGCTCTCGCAGATCCAGGACGGGCGCTGGAAGGTGGTTTCGGACTACGTGAAGCCTTGAGCTAAGCCGGGGCGCTCTGCGCCTGTTCAAAGCCTCTCTCGGGTCGCGCAGACATTGAACAGGCTCTCAGGGCGCAGCGCCCTGCGGGGAGCGCTCCAGGCGCCCCACCTCCAGGCCCTGTGCCGCCAGGCGCTTGAGCAAGGCTTCATAGACGGGCGCCGATACGCTGGGGGTGCGCGACAACACCCACAGGTATTCTCGGCGCGGTTCACTCACGGCCGCCAACTGGTAAGCCTCGTCGAGGTCGATCACCCAGTAATCCCCCCACACCGCCGGAATGAAGGACAACCAGGCCGGCGCAAAACGCACCTGCAAGCGGGGCGAGTCGGCCAGGCCGATCTGGCGGGCCTGCCCCATGGCCTTGTCGACACGGCCGTCGGCCAGGCGACATTGGTTGACCACGCGCACCGTCCCATCAGGGTTGCTCTGGTAGTCGGCACGGGTGTCGGCCACACATTGTTTCTGGAACCGGTTCGGAAACTTGGCCACCTCGTACCAGGTGCCCAGATAGCGCGGCAGATCCAGCCGTTCGATCGACTGCAGCGCGGCGGGCTCCGCCGCGTGGGCACCGGTTGCCAACACGCTCGCCCAGCCCGCGCTGACCAGGAGCCAGGGGGTCAGGCGACGACGCCAAGTCAATCGGAACGGCTTCAAAGACTGTGACATGGAAACCTTTTTTGTTGATGCATCACCACTGAAAAATCAAGTTGAGACTGCGCTGTCCGACGACAAAATAATCTTAAGAGTCATTATTTTCATCAAAATCTAATCCTTTGTTCTCTTAATTCGTTTTTTCGACAAAGCACATTTGTTCAAATGTTGTTCAGGAAATAGCAAGGGTTTCTACCAATTTGTAAGTTTCTGCCTGCTAGACTCCCGCGCTTCTGGCGCAATCCCAGACGCCAGCAAACCGACTGGAGACCTGACCGCATGAGCCCGACTGATCGCATCCGCAGCCCCGAACTTCTGTCCAAGGTGATGAGCGCCGAAGAAGCCGCCGCCCTGATTCCCCTGGGCGCCAACGTGGGCATGAGCGGGTTCACCGGCGCTGGTTACCCCAAGGCCGTGCCCCAGGCACTGGCGGAACGCCTGGCGGCCTGCCATGCGGCAGGCCACACCGAGGCCCGCATCGGCCTGTGGACCGGCGCCTCCACCGCGCCTGAACTGGACGGCGCGCTGGCCAAGGTCAATGGCATCGAAAAACGCCTGCCCTACCAGTCGGACCCCACCCTGCGCAAGCTGATCAACAACGGCCAGGTGCGTTACATCGACATGCACCTGTCCCACGTGGCCCAGATGGCCTGGTTCGGCTTCCTGGGCCACCTGGATGTGGCCGTGGTCGAGGTGGCGGGCATTCTGCCCGACGGCCGCCTGATCCCCTCCTCTTCGGTGGGCAACAACAAGACCTGGCTGGACCAGGCCGACAAGATCATCCTTGAGGTCAACGAACTGCAAAGCGCCGGACTGGAAGGCATGCACGACGTCTATTACGGCACCCAGTTGCCCCCCAACCGCAAGCCCATTCCGCTGACCCACCCCAGTGACCGCATTGGCGAACCCTATCTGCGCTGCGACCCATCCAAGGTGATCGCCGTCGTGCGCACCCGCCAATCCGACCGCAACTCGGTGTTTGCAGCGCCCGATGCGGTCTCGGAACAGATTGCCGCGCACATCATCGACTTTCTGAAGCACGAGGTGAAGCAAGGCCGCCTGCCGGACAACCTGTTGCCGCTGCAGTCGGGCGTGGGCAACATCGCCAACGCCGTGCTGGCCGGGCTCAACAAGGGCCCGTTCGAGAACATGACCGCCTACACCGAGGTGCTGCAGGATGGCATGCTCGACATGGTGCGCTCAGGCAAGCTGAGCTTTGCCTCGGCCACCGCCCTGTCGCTGAGCCCCCAGGCCACCGAAGACTTCAACCAGAACATCGATTTCTACCGCGAACGCATCGTGCTGCGCCCGCAAGAGATCAGCAACCACCCCGAGCTGGTGCGGCGCATGGGCGTGATCGCCATGAACGCGATGATCGAGGCCGACCTGTACGGCAACGTCAACTCCACCCACATCATGGGCTCGAGCATCATGAACGGCATCGGCGGCTCGGGCGACTTTGCCCGCAACGCCTACCTGTCCTTTTTCGTCACGCCCTCGGTGGCCAAGGACGGTGCCATCTCGTGCATCGTGCCCATGGTGTCGCACGTGGACCACACCGAGCACGACGTCGAGATCATCGTCACCGAACAGGGCCTGGCTGACCTGCGTGGCCTGGCGCCCACGGAACGAGCCAAACTGATCGTCGAACGCTGTGCCCACCCCAGCTTCAGGCCCCAGCTGCAGGACTACCTGGACCGCGCAGCCAAGAGTTCGTCCGGCCTGCACACACCGCACCTGCTCAACGAGGCCCTGAGCTGGCACAGCCGCTTCCTCGAAACAGGCAAAATGTGACGATGACACAGCCCTGGGTGCCGCACATCATCCAGCCGGGCCACCAGCCCGGCAGGTGGCCCGCATGATCGTCCGCGACCGGCCCAACGGCCTCAAGCTCTTCTTGCTGATGCGCGGCTCGATCATGCCGCGCATCTTCCGCGTGCTGGCCTTCAACATCCTGCTGGCCACGGTGGTCACCGTGACCCACGGGGCCCTGTTCCACACCAAGGTCACGCTCACAGCGATTCCGTTTTCACTGATCGGCCTGCCGTTGGCCATCTTTCTGGGCTTTCGCAACACGGCCGCCTACGACCGTTACTGGGAAGCCCGCAAGCTGTGGGGCGAGCTGGTGCTGCGCAGCCGCAACCTGGCGCGTCAGTGCCTGCACCTGATCGACGCGCCGCCCGCCGGGCAGCCCGACCTGAGACGCATCATGGTGCTGCGCGCCGCAGCCTTCTGCCATGCCTTGCGCCTGCTGCTGCGCAACGGGGGCGACCCGCGCGAACTGCAAGCCCTGGTCACCGCCGAAGAGTGGACGGCCGTGGCGCCCAGCAGCAACAAGCCGCAGGCCCTGATGATGCGCATGGGCGCCGACTTGGCCGCCTGCCGCCGCGCCGGCCTGCTGGGGCCCAACGAACTGGTGCACATCGATGCCACCCTGTCGGCCATGACCTCGGCTGCAGCCTCGTGCGAACGCATCAAGAACACTCCCGTGCCCTTTTCTTACACCCTGCTGCTGCACCGCACGGCCTATGCCTACTGCTTTCTGCTGCCCTTCGGCCTGGTGGACACCCTGGGCTTCATGACCCCGGTGGTGGTAGCCATCGTGGCCTACACCTTCTTCGGCCTGGACGCCCTGGGCGACGAGATCGAAGAGCCCTTCGGCCTGCTGGCCAACGACCTGCCGCTGGACGCCCTGTGCCGCCACATCGAGATCCACCTGCGCGAGGCCTTGGGCGAGTCCGATCTGCCGCCCCCACTGCAACCGGTCGACTACTGCCTGTTGTAGAAAATCCCGCAAGGCGGCCCGCCAAACGCAAGCAGTTGTGATAACACGGCGCCCCGCCGCAGGCCGCGCCTAGAATGCGCCGCAACCCTGGGCCCCTTTCATGCTCTTCGTTCTCACCCCCTTCGACTGGCTGACCCTGCACGGCTTGGTCACGGTGGTGTCGGTGCTGATCTATGTGGTCACCTCGCATGTGATGCGCCAGCGCCGCCACCCCACGGCCGCCATCGCCTGGGTGTTCTTCATCCTGCTGATGCCCTACGTGGCCTTGCCGGCCTACCTGACCTTTGGCTCCCGCAAGCGCCAGCGCCCCACGCCGGCGCCCAAGAACCCAACGGCAGGCGATGCCCCGCCGAGCAGCGACACCCCGGCGCACTGGGCCTGCGACACCCTGCTCGCCCTGGGCCAGGCCGGCCCTGCGGGCTACCACAGCCTCCAGGTGCACGCCGACGGGCACGAGGCCCGGCAAGCCTTGTTGCAGGTCATCGAAGGCGCCCGCCACAGCCTGGACATCGCCACCTTCATCCTCAAGGACGACGCCCTGGGCAGCCCCCTGATTGATGCCCTGTGCGCCAAGGCGGTGGCGGGTGTACGCGTGCGCCTGCTGCTCGACGGCCTGGGCAGCCTGATGGCCGGACGCCCTCGACTCAGCCGCTTCACCCGGGCCGGCGGGCAACTGGTCTTGTTCGTTCCGCCGCTGCACTCGCCCCTCAAGGGCCGCATCAATCTGCGCAACCACCGCAAGCTGGTGGTGGCCGATGCCGGCGGGCCACAGGCCCGCCTGTGGTGCGGCGGTCGCAATCTGGCGGCCGAGTATTTCGAGGGAGAGGCCCATCAGCCACCCTGGCGCGACCTGAGCTTTGACCTGCAAGGCCCGCTGGTGGCGCTGGCCCATTGGCAGTTCGAACACGACTGGGCCTTTGCCAGCGGTCGCCGCGCGCCGCCCAGTCCAAGCCACCCTCGGGGGGACAACCCCAGTGCGCCCACCGGTCAGGCCCAGTGGGTGGCCTCGGGCCCCGACCAGGCCGACGACACGGTCTACGCCATGTTGCTCACGGCGGCCTACCGGGCCAGCCGCCGGCTGTGCCTGGTCACCCCCTACTTCGTGCCCGACCCGGCCCTGCTCAATGCCCTGTGCCTGGCGGCACGTCGGGGGGTCCAGGTCGAACTGCTGCTGCCGGCTCGATCCAACCACCGACTGTCGGACCTGGCCCGGGCCCGGGCGCTGCGGGCCCTGGTGCAGGCCGGCGGTCAGGTCTGGCTGTTACCGGGCATGTTGCATGCCAAGCTGGCCGTGGTCGACGACCAACTGGCACTGGCCGGCTCGGCCAACCTGGACAGCCGCAGCCTGTTCCTCAACTACGAGCTGATGGTCGCCTTTCAGTCCGCCCACGACGTGCAGCGCTTTGCCGCCTGGTTCGAACGCGAACGCCAGGGGGCTCGGCCCTACCGGGCCCAGCCACCGGGCCTGGTGCGCGACCTGCTGGAGGGCATGCTGCTGTGGATGGGCTTCGAGCTCTAGTGCAAGGCTTGAGCGGGTGCTGCAGGGACTGGTTATCCCGGCCCGGAAGACGGGTGACATGCGCTTACATTCTTGGCTGCACTGAAATCCTGGAGCCTTTATGCACAAGCCCCGTCCAGACCTAGACCGCCGTCAGACCCTGCAAGCGCTGAGCCTGCTGGGTGCCGCCAGCCTGATCGGCCCCGCCCGCGCCGAAGCGCCGCTCGAAGGCGGCCCCCTCAAGATCGTCGTGCCCTACCCGGCTGGCGGTACGTCCGACCGTGCCGCCCGGCTGCTGGGCGACGCCCTGGCCCCGCGCCTGGGCATGCCCGTGATCGTCGAGAACCACGTCGGTGCCGGTGGCCGCCTGGCAGCCCAACAGCTGTGGCGCGACAGCTCGGGCCAGAATCAGCTATTGCTGGCCAACCCCGCCACCATGCTGGTGGCCCCGCTGGTGTTCAAGGACGTGGGCTACGACCCCGACAAGGACTACCGCCCGGTGGCCCAGATCACCCGTTATTCCTTCGGCCTGGCCGTGGGCACGGGCGTGCCAGTGCGCGAGTTCGCCCACTTGCGCGCCTGGATGACGGCCAACCAGGACAAGGTGGCGGCCGGCGTGCCAGCCACCGGCAGCCTGCCCCATTTCTTTGCCCTGATGCTGGGCGAACAACTCGGCCTGAGCCTGCCCATCGTCGGCTACCGCGGCTCGGCCCCTTTGCTCAACGACCTGATGGGCGGCCATGTGCCTGTGGCCGTAGACACGCTGGACGCGCTGGAGCCCCTGCACAAGACCGGCAAGCTGCGCATCCTGGCCGTGTCGAGCGACGAACGGGCGGCCTCCCTGCCTAACGTGCCCACCTTCCGCGATGTGGGGCTCAAGCTGTCGGCACTGGGCTGGAATGTGCTCTACGCGCCGGCCAACCTGCCAGCCGCACGGGCCCAGCGCATCGGCGCGGCCGTCACCGCCGCCATGGCCCAGAAAGAGCTGCAGGCCCGCTTTGCCGCGGCCGACATGGAGCCCGTCAGCAGCAGCGCCGAGCAGACGCGTCGCATGCTCACGGCCTATGCCGCCCAGTGGGCGCCGGTGGTGCGCAAATCAGGCTTCCAACCCTGACCAGCAGCCCCACCCACGCCCCGCCCTGCGCGACCACCTCATGCCCCCAGCCGGCAGGCCTCAAAGTTGCTAACCCCCGAGCAGGGCCGCTGTGGCGGCCCGTCACACCAACAAAGGGAGGAGCGCGGCATGCACGCAGACGCCACGCTGGAGGAGGCCACCCTGGCCCCCGCAGTGATCGATATCGAAGCTTCCGGATTCGGACGCGGCAGCTACCCGATCGAGGTTGGCTTTGTGCTGCCCGATGGCGAGGCCTGGTGCAGCCTGGTCCGCCCCGAGCCGGACTGGCTGCACTGGGACCCTGCCGCCGAGCAGGTACATCACATCACGCAGGAGGCCTTGCAGCGCCATGGCCGATCGTGCCGCGACCTGGCCGAACTGCTCAACCGGCGCCTGCGCGGCCTGACGGTCTACACCGATGGCTGGGCCCACGATTACAGCTGGCTGGGCCGCCTCTATGAAGCGGCCGACCTGCTGCCCAGCTTTCGGCTGGACAACCTTTTCGTGCTGCTGGACGAGGCCCGCCTGGCCCATTGGGACACCACGCGCCTTCAAGTGGCCCAACGCCTGCAGCTGCAGCGCCACCGGGCCAGCGCCGATGCCCGCGTGCTGCAAGAGACCGTGCGGCAACTGAGCCAACAGCCCCGCCTTTGATCCATTTATTTTCACAAAGCAACTGCTTGCTATAAATAAAAGGTTTTGTTATCGTGCCGTGCATGGAAGCCCCTGCACGCCGACGCGCCCCCTCGAAAGCCCCCCCCAAAGCCACCGCACCGGTGCCCGCCGCCCCGCTGGTTGACACCCCTGCGGCCGAGGTCGCCGAAGCCCGGCGGCCGCGCGGCCGCCCGCGCAAGACCGTGGACGAGCTGGACGACGGCAACCGCCGTCGCGCCCTCATCGAGGGCGCAGCACGCCTGTTCCGCAGCCAGGGCTTCGATGCCACCAGCACCCGCGACATCGCGGCAGCGGCCGGCATGCACAGCGGCTCGCCCTTCTACCATTTCGAAAGCAAAAGCGCCTTGCTGCATGCCGTGATGGACGAGGGCATGGTGCTGGCCCTGCACAGCCAGAAGAACGCCCTGGCCCTGCTGCCGCCCAGCGCCCCGCCGCGCGAACGCCTGCGCGTGCTGGTGCGCCACCACTTCGAGATCCTGCTGGGGCCCCACAGCGACTTCATTCCAGTGATGCTGTACGAGTGGCGCTCGCTGAGCCCGGCTCAGCGCAAGAGCATCGCCCGCGTCAAGGACGACTACGAAAACCTCTGGATGCCCGTGCTGCAGGCCCTGGCCAACCAGGGGGCGCTGCAGGCCGAGCCGGCCGTGGCGCGCCTCTTCATCTTCGGGGCCCTCAACTGGTCGGTGCAGTGGTTCGACCCGCAACGCGGCATGAGCCTGGACCAGCTCACCGATCAGGCCCTGGCCCTGTTCACCCGGGAGACGCCATGAACACCCCCACCCCACCCCCCGGCCCGCACTACCGTTCGGCCTTCGCGCCCGGACTGTTTCAGGACCAGGTGATCCTGGTGACCGGCGGCGGCTCGGGCATCGGGCGCTGCACCGCCCACGAACTGGCCCGCCTGGGCGCCCAGGTCGTGCTGCTGGGGCGCCAAGCCGCCAAACTGGCCACCGTGCAGGCCGAGATCGAGGCCGACGGGGGCCAGGCCAGCACCGAGCTGTGCGATATCCGCCAAGAGGACGCGGTGGTGGCCATGGTGCAGCGGGTGCTGAGCCGCCACGGACGCCTGGACGGCCTGGTCAACAACGCCGGCGGCCAGTACATGACCCCGCTGGCGGCCATCTCGGCCAAAGGCTGGGAGGCGGTGGTCAACACCAACCTCACCGGTGGCTTCCTGGTGGCGCGCGAGTGTTACCGCCAGCACATGGCCGCTCATGGGGGGGCCATCGTCAACATCGTGGCCGACATCTGGGGCTCGATGCCGGGCATGGGCCACAGTGGCGCCGCGCGCGCCGGCATGGTCAGCCTGACCGAGACCGCCGCGCTCGAATGGGCCGCCGACGGCGTGCGCGTGAACGCCGTGGCCCCGGGCTACATCGCCTCCAGCGGCATGGACCACTACCCGCCCGAGGCCGCCGAGCACCTGCGCGCCATGCGCCAGACCGTGCCCCTGGGCCGCTTCGGCAACGAGGCCGAGGTCTCGGCCGCCATCGTCTTTTTGCTCAGCCCGGCCGCCAGCTTCATCAGCGGCAGCACGCTGCGGGTCGACGGTGCCCGGCCCCAGACCCGCCTGGGCTGGCCCATGGCCGTGCCCACGCCGGCCCAGCGCGACCGCGCCGCCGTGCACCCCTTTGATGGCTTTCACCGGGCCCAGGTGCCGCGCGTGTTCGCAGCGCCCCCACCCTCAACCGCCCCCGCCACCGCCCCCTCCACCCAGCAGGAGCCACAGCCATGAGCCGGTACGAAACCCGCTGGAACTCCCAGGCCCCAGCCGCCCAGCAACGCCGGGAGGCCGTGCTGGCCCGGTTGGCCGCGCTGCGTGCGCTGGAAGACCGGGCGGCGGCCGCCTCGGCCCGCTCGCGCCCGGTGTTCGAAAAACGCGGCCAGTTGCTGCCACGCGAGCGCGTGGCCCTGCTGCTCGACCCGGGCAGCGCCTGGCTGCCGCTGGCCTCGTTGGCAGGCTACCTGCACGACGTGAAAGACCCGGCCCGTTCGGTACCCGGCGGCGGCATGATCGCCGGCATCGGCCAGGTGTCCGGCGTGCGCTGCATGGTGGCGGCGAGCGACTCCGGCATCGAGGCCGGCGCCATCCAGCCCATGGGCCTGGAAAAAATCCTGCGCGTGCAGGAGATCGCCCTGCAGAACCGGTTGCCCTTTGTGCACCTGGTGGAAAGCGCCGGCGCCAACCTGATGCGCTACCGCGTGGAAGGCTTTGTGCACGGCGGCAGCCTGTTTCGCAACCTGGCGCGCCTGTCGGCGGCCGGCATCCCGGTGATCACTGTGCAGCACGGCTCGGGCACTGCTGGCGGGGCCTACATGCCCGGCCTCAGTGACGTGGTGATCATGGTGCGCGCCCGCTCACGGGCCTTTCTGGCCGGGCCGCCCCTGCTCAAGGCCGCCACCGGCGAGATCGCCACCGAAGAAGAGCTCGGGGGGGCTGAGATGCACTGCAGCACCTCGGGCCTGGGCGAGTA
Organism: Curvibacter sp. GW821-FHT01G03; assembly: GCF_059422285.1. Classification (NCBI taxonomy): domain Bacteria; kingdom Pseudomonadati; phylum Pseudomonadota; class Betaproteobacteria; order Burkholderiales; family Comamonadaceae; genus Curvibacter; species Curvibacter sp. GW821-FHT01G03. The sequence goes on along the minus strand of NZ_JBWKWP010000012.1, from coordinate 91,366 downwards.
CCTGGCCGAGGACGACCGCCACGCGCTGGCCCTGGCGCGCGAGGTGCTGGCCGGGATAGCCTGGGCCCCCGCCCCCGTCGACCCCAGCGCCCCGCCGCCGCTGTACCCGGCCGACGACCTGCTGAGCCTGATCTCGGATGACCTGCGCCAGCCCGTGGACATGCGCGAGGTGATGGCCCGCCTGGCCGATGGCTCCGACCTGCTCGAATTCAAACCCCTGTACGGCGCCGCCACGGTGTGCGCCCAGGCCCGCATCGAGGGCAGGCCACTGGGCTTCATCAGCAACAACGGGCCCATCGACGTGGCCGGTGCCAACAAGGCCACGCACTTCATCCAGTGGATGTGCCAGCTGGGCCACCCCATCGTCTACCTGCAGAACACCACGGGCTACATGGTGGGCAAGGACAGCGAGCAAGGCGGCATGATCAAGCACGGCAGCAAGATGATCCAGGCCGTGACCAACGCCACAGTGCCTCAGATCACGCTGCAATGCGGCGCCAGCTTTGGCGCCGGCAATTACGGCATGTGCGGGCGCGGCTATGCACCCCGCTTTCTGTTCACCTGGCCGCAGGCCCGCACCGCGGTGATGGGTGGCGAGCAGGCGGCCCGCACCATGCAGATCGTGACCGAGGCGGCCCTGGCGCGCAAAGGCCAGACCCCCGACCCGCAGCAGGCCCAGACCCAGTTCGAGCAGATCGTGGCCATGTTCGAGGCCCAGGCCGATGTGTTCCACACCAGCGCCCTGCTGCTGGACGACGGCGTGATCGACCCGCGAGACAGCCGCGCCGTGCTGGCCCAATGCCTGGCCCTGTGCGCCGAGGCCGAAGCCCGCCCCGTGCGGCCGATGCAGTTCGGGGTGGCCCGCATGTAAGCCCATCCCCCCACGGCCACCCCAGGCCCGCCGCGCCCCTCTCATGAACGACAAAAACGGAGACACCCCATGCAATTCACCCATGAGCACCGCGAAATCCAGAAGACGCTCAAGCGCTTCATCGACACCGAGATCAACCCCCATGTGGACGAATGGGAAGAAGCCGAGATCTTCCCGGCCCACGAGGTGTTCAAGAAGATGGGCCAGCTCGGTCTGCTGGGCCTGACCAAGCCCGAGGCCTATGGCGGCGCCGGCCTGGACTACAGCTACGGCCTGGCCATGACCGAGACCCTGGGCCACATCGACTGCGGCGGCGTGCCCATGGCCATCGGCGTGCAGACCGACATGTGCACCCCCGCGCTGGCGCGCTTCGGCAGCGACGCCCTGCGACGCGAATTCCTGGCCCCGGCCATCGCAGGCGATGTGGTGGGCTGCATCGGCGTGTCCGAGCCCGGCGCCGGCAGCGACGTGGCCGGCATCAAGAGCGTGGCGCGCAAGGATGGCGACGACTACCTCATCAGCGGCCAGAAGATGTGGATCACCAACAGCCTGCAGGCCGACTGGATGTGCATGCTGGTCAACACCGGCGAAGGCCCGATGCACAAAAACAAGAGCCTGATCATGGTGCCCATGCGCGAAGGCCGCAACGGCCGCCTCACCCGCGGCATCGAGGTGGCGCGCAAGATCAAGAAGATCGGCATGAACAGCAGTGACACCGGCCTGATCTACTTCGACGAGGTGCGGGTGCCACAACGCAACCTGATCGGCGTGGAGGGCCAGGGCTTCATCTACCAGATGCAGCAGTTCCAGGAAGAGCGCCTGTGGGCGGCCGCCAGTTGCCTGCAATCGCTGGAGAACTGCCTGCAAGCCACCATCGAATGGGCCCAGGAGCGCAAGATGTTCGGCGCCACCCTGGCCGACCAGCAATGGGTGCAGTTCAAGCTGGCCGAGATGAAGACCGAGCTGGAGTGCCTGCGCGCCCTCACCTACCGCGCCTGCGAGCTGTACGTGCAAGGCCAGGACGTGACCGAGCTGGCCAGCATGGCCAAGCTCAAGGCGGGCCGGCTGAACCGCAGCATCCCCGATGGCTGCCTGCAGTTCTGGGGCGGCATGGGCTTCACCTGGGAAAACAAGGTGTCGCGGCTGTACCGCGACGGCCGACTCGGTTCGATCGGGGGCGGCGCCGACGAGGTGATGCTGGGCATCCTGGCCAAGGTCATGGGCATCGCCAAGCGTGCACGCAGTTGAGGCACCCGCCATGTCCCACTTGCTGATCGACCGCCAGCCGCTGGGCCCGGGCTGGGTGGAACACTGGGTGCTGAACGACCCGGCCAGCCGCAACGCGCTGACGGCCGAACTGGTGCAAGCCCTGTTGCAAGCGTGCGCCCGGGCCGCGCAAGACACCCCCCTTCGCGCCGTGGTGCTGCGCGGCGCCGGTGGCAGCTTCTGCGCTGGCGGCAGCCTGGGCGGCTTTGCCAGCAGCCTGGGCCAGGCTCTGGCCCCCGGCCAGCCCGACCCGCTGGTGCCCATGAACCGCGAGTTCGGGCAGTTGCTGGAGGCGCTGTGCGCCCTGCCCCAGACCCTGCTGGCCGCCGTGGACGGCCCCGCCATGGGCGGCGGCCTGGGCCTGGTGTGCTGCGCCGACTGGGTGCTGGCCACACCGGGCGCCGTGCTGGCCGCCCCCGAGGTGACCTTGGGCATCGTGCCGGCCCAGATCGCCCCCTTTGTGCTGCGCCGGCTGGGCGACGCCCGGGCCCGCCGTTGGCTGCTCGGCGGCGAGCGCCACTCGGCCGCCCAGGCCCTGGCCGACGGCCTGGTGACCGAGGTGGTGACTGACCTGGAAGCCGGCCTGGCGGCCCGCCTGCTGGCCCTGAGTGCCGCCGCCCCGGGCGCGGTGGCTGCCACCAAGGCCTTGCTGCAAGCCGGTCAGCCGCCCTTGCCCGCCTGGCTGGACCAGGCCGCCCAGGCCTTCGCCAGTGCCTTGCGCGGCCCCGAGGCGGCCGCCGGCCTGCAGGCCTTTGCCCGCAAGCAACCCGCGCCCTGGCGCGCCCCAGATGGAAGTACGAGGGCCTGATGTTCAAACGACTGCTGATCGCCAACCGGGGCGAGATCGCCCGCCGGATCATCCGCACCGCCCGGGCCCTGGGCCTGGAGACGGTGGCCGTGTTCTCCGAACCCGACGCCCAGGCCTTGCACGTGCGTGAGGCCGACCAGGCCTTTGCCCTGGGGGGCGCCAGCTCGGCCGACAGCTACCTTCGGGTAGAACGGCTTTTGGAGGCCGCCCGCGCCACCGGTGCCGACGCGCTGCACCCGGGCTATGGCTTTCTGAGCGAGAACGCCGACTTTGCCCAGGCCGTGCGCGATGCGGGTCTGCACTGGATCGGCCCGCCCCCCGAAGCCATCCGGGCACTGGGCAGCAAGGCCGGTGCCAAGGCCCTGGCCCAGGCCCATGGCGTGCCCTGTCTGCCTGGGTATGCCGGTGAAGACCAGCGCCCCGAGCGCTTTGCCGCCGAGGCCGAACACATCGGCTACCCCCTCATGGTGAAGGCCGTGGCCGGCGGCGGCGGACGCGGCATGCGCCTGGTGAGCGCCCCGGCGCAACTGGCCGCCGCACTGGCCAGCGCCCACAGCGAGGCCCTGGCCGGCTTCGGCGATGGTGGCCTGCTGATCGAACGGGCGCTGCTGCGGCCCCGCCACGTCGAAGTGCAGGTGTTTGCCGACCGCCACGGCCACGCCGTGCACCTGGGCGAACGCGACTGCTCGGTGCAACGGCGCCACCAGAAGATCATCGAAGAAGCCCCCAGCCCCGCCGTGGGCCCCGGCTTGCGCCAGCGCATGGGCGCGTGCGCCGTGGCGCTGGCCCGGGCGGCTGGCTACGTGGGCGCCGGCACGGTGGAGTTCTTGCTCGACGGTGACGACTTCTACCTCATGGAGATGAACACCCGGCTGCAGGTCGAACACCCGGTGACCGAGGCCCTGACCGGGCTGGACCTGGTCGAGTGGCAGTTGCGTGTGGCCCGGGGTGAGCCCCTGCCACTGCAACAGGCGCAGATCCGCTTCGAGGGCCATGCCATCGAGGTGCGCCTGTGCGCCGAAGACGAGCACTTCCGCCCCCACACCGGCCGCGTACTGGGCTTTGTCGAACCGCCGGGCGTGCTGCATTTCCAGAACCCCGACGCCCGGGGCGGGCTGCGCTTCGACCATGCGCTTGAAGTGGGCACCGAGGTCAGCCCCCACTACGACGCGATGCTGGGCAAACTGATCGCCCATGCGCCCACCCGGGATCAGGCCATCGCCCGCCTGCGCCAGGGCCTGTCCGCCACCGTGCTGCTGGGGCTGCCCAGCAACCGGGCCTTTCTGGCTGCCTGCCTGGACCACCCGGTGTTCCGCGCCGGTCAGGCGCTGATCCCCTTCCTGGCTGAGCACGGTGATGAGTTGCGCGCCCAGTTGAGTACCCAGGAGGCCGCGCACCTGAACGGGGCCTGGCCACTGCTGCTGTGGGGGCGGCAAGGGCTGCACAGCCCACTGGCCTGCGCGCTGGAACGCCCCTTGCGCGTGCGCCATCGCGAACGGCTGCACGACTGGCAGGTACGCGAAACCGGCGCCGGCCAGGCCCAGGCCCGGCAGGGCGAGGCCACCCCGCTGCAAATCGGCTTGCAGAAGCGGCCCGGTGGCGGCTGGCTGCTGAGCCTGCAAGGCCGCCACCTGAGCGTGCAGGGCGTGGCCCTCGATGCCCGGCGCTGGCATGTGCAGGTGGCCGGCGCAGACCTGTGGCTGGACGATGCCTCGTTCGAGCCCCCCGGGCGGGGGCCCGGCGGAGCCCAGGCCCTGGCGTTGCGCGCGCCCTTCAATGGCCGGGTGATCCGCATCGCGGCCGAAGTGGGCCAGGTGCTGGCCGCAGGCGACGCGCTGGTGGTGATCGAGTCTATGAAGCTGGAGCACAACCTGGCCGCGGCCGGCCCGGCCCGGGTGGCCGAGTTGCTGGTGAGCCCAGGCCAGCAGGTGGGGCCCGGCCAGTGCCTGCTTCGCCTGGAACCGCTCCACACCCCAGCCCAGGAGGCCCAGCCATGAGTGAACGCGCCGACGACACCCTGCAGGCCGACCGGACTGCGCTGAGCGATCTGGTGGCCCGCTTTGCCCGCCATGAAATTGCCCCGCACGTGGGCGACTGGGACGCGGCAGGCGAGTTCCCGCGCAGCCTGTACCAGCGCGCTGGCGAGTTGGGCCTGCTGGGCCTGGGCTACCCTGAGGCCTATGGCGGCACCCCGGCCCCTTACGCGCTGCGCCTGTCGCTGTGGCAGGCGCTGTGCCGCCACGGCGGCAGCGGCGGCGTGCTGGCCAGCCTGCTGTCGCACAACATCGGCCTGCCCCCCATCCTGAACCACGGCAGCGAGGCCCTGCGCGAGCAGGTGATCCCGCCGGTGCTGCGCGGCGAGCAGATCGCGGCGCTGGCCATCACCGAGCCCGGCGGCGGCTCGGATGTGGCCGCCCTGCGCACCACGGCGCGGCGCGAGGGCGACCACTATGTGATCGATGGCGAGAAGACCTTCATCACCTCGGGCCTGCGGGCCGACTGGATCACGCTGGCGGTGCGCACCGGCGAGCCCGGCAGCAAGGGTGCTGGGGGCCTCTCGATGATCGTGGTGCCCGGCGCCAGCGCCGGCCTGACGCGCCAGCCCCTGCAGAAGATGGGCTGGCTGTGCTCCGACACGGCGCAACTGCACTTCGACGGCGTGCGCGTGCCCGCCAGCCACCTGCTGGGCGACGAAGGGGCCGGCTTTCGCATCATCATGGGCAACTTCAATGCCGAGCGCTTCGGCATGTCGGCCGCGGCACTGGGCTTCAGCCAGGCCTGCTACGACGAGGCCCTGGCCTGGGCGCGCCAGCGCAAGACTTTTGGCGCCGCCCTGGTCGAACGCCAGGTGATCCGGCACAAGCTGGTCGACATGCAGATGCGCATCCACTCGTCCGCGGCCTGGCTGGAGCAGGTGGCGGCCCGCGCCGACGCAGGTGACACGGGCCCCGACTGGGTGGCCCAGGTCTGCCTGCTGAAGAACCACAGCACCCAGACCATGCAGTTCTGTGCCGACCAGGCGGTGCAGATCCTCGGCGGCATGGGCTTCATGCGCGGCACGGTCAGCGAACGGATCTACCGCGAGGTCAAGGTGATGATGATCGGGGGCGGCGCCGAGGAAATCATGAAAGACCTGGCCGCACGACAATGGGGCTTATGAGCAAACACCCAGCCCCCCTGCCCCAGGCCTTCGAGCCCGAGTTTGAAACCGGCCTGAAGAAGATCTTCGAGGAGATGATCGTCTTCAACACCGTGCTCGGCCTGAAGATCACCTCGCTCAAGCCCGACAACGTGACCGCGCGCATCGACATGAAGCACGAGCTGATCGGCCACTTCAGCTACAACCGGCTGCACGGCGGCGTGATCGCGTCGGGCCTGGACGCCCTGGCCGGCCTGGCCGTGATGGCGGCCATCGGCGCACGCCACATGGACGAGCCGCCTCTGGAAAGGCTCAAGCGCTTTTCCAAGCTGGGCACCATCGACCTGCGCATCGACTACCTGCGCCCGGCCATTGGCGAATTCTTCACCCTGCATGCCGAGGTGCTGCGCCTGGGCTCACGGGTGGCTTCGACCCGCATGGAGTTCCGCGGCCCCGACGGCACCTTGATGTCGACCGGCACGGCCGCCTACATCGTTTCATAACCCGACGGCATGGCCTCGCCGTGCCGGCGTCACCTCAGGAGACTTCCATGACCCCCAGCGACAAGGCCATCATCACCTGCTCCATCACCGGCGTGCTGACCGACCCCGGCCAGCACCATGTGCCCGTGACCCCCGCCGAACTCGCGGCCGAGGCGCGCCGCGCCTACGACGCCGGGGCCTCGGTGGTGCATGTGCACTTTCGCCAGCAAAGCCCGGGCAAAGGGCACCTGCCCAGCTGGGATCCGGCCGTGGCGCTGGCCTGCACCGAAGCCATGCGCGAGGCCTGCCCAGGCCTGATCATCAACCAGACCACCGGCGTGGTCGGCCCCGACTACCAGGGCCCGCTGGACTGCCTGCGCGCCACCCGCCCCGAGATGGCGGCCTGCAATGCCGGCTCGCTCAATTACCTGAAGGTGCGCAGCAACGGCCAGTGGGCCTGGCCGCCGATGATGTTCGACAACCCCCCGGCCAAGGTGCAGGATTTTCTGGACGTGATGCGCGAAACCGGCACCCTGCCCGAGTTCGAGTGCTTTGACGTGGGCATCGTGCGCTGCGTCAAGATGTATGTGCAGACCGGCATGTACAGTGGCCTGCCCGAGTACAACTTTGTCATGGGCGTGGAGTCGGGCATGCCCGCCGACCCCGATCTGCTGCCCATCCTGCTCAAGCTCAAGTTGCCCGGCGCCCAGTGGCAGAGCACCGTGATCGGCCGCGCCGAGATCTGGCCGGTGCACCGCCGTACCGCCGAGCTGGGTGGCCACCTGCGCAGCGGGCTGGAAGACACCTTTTACCTGCCCACCGGCGAGAAGGTGCAGTCCAACGGCCCGCTGATCGAGCAACTGGCCCGCTACGCCCGCGACGCCGGGCGCGAGGTGGCCACGCCAGCCGAAGCCCGCCAGATGCTGGGCCTGAGCGCCACGGCGCCGCTCGCTGTATCAAATTGATTCAACCTTGAAGGGCTTTTCGAGGCCTTGTTTGTCAGCCAGGTGGCACCATATGGCGTTTTGAAGCCGGCAGCCCAATTTTGGGCAACACGCACAGAACGCGCTGCCAGCCGCTTGAAGGAGCTCTTGAACATGATGCTGACTGCCCTTGAACCCTCTGCCGCGAGCCGCACCGGCGCCCACGGGCGGCGCCTGCTGGCCGGCTTGGCGCTGGCCCTGGCGGCGTCCTTCGCCTGGGCCTTGCCCACCCCCAAGGACATCGAACAGGCCGTGAACGCCGGCGAGTACCGGCAGGCCGAAACCCTGCTGCGCGAGGTGATCAAGGAAAAGCCTCAAAGCGCCAAGGCCCAGTACGAACTCGGTGAGGTGCTGGCCCGCGAAGGCCGCAACATCGAGGCCCGCGCTGCCCTGCAAGAGGCCCAGCGCCTGGACCCCTCGCTGAAGTTCGCCTCCAGCCCGCAGCGCTTCAACGACCTGCTCGCCAAGATCCCCAAGACCGATTCGCTGTCGTCAAACGCCCCTGGCGCCTCGCTGGGCAGCCCGGCCGCCAAGCCGGCCCCGACCCACAACACCCCGGCCGTGGTGAGCCAGAGTGCGCCGGCCCCGGCCAACCCGGGTTCCTCGTTTCCCTGGGGCTACATCCTGATCGCGGGCGGTGTGCTGTTCGTGGTCTGGAAGCTGGCCACCCGCGTGCTGCCCTCGCCCAGCCCGGCCCCGGGCATGGCGGCTGACACCGCCTTCGGTCGCGGCCCCGTGGCCCAACCCGGCTACGGCCAGGCAGGCTACGGCCAACCCGGCTACGGTGCCCCGCCCAGCAGCGGCCCCGGCATCGGTGGCGTGGTGCTTGGCGGCCTGGCCGGCGCCGCGGCCGGTTACGGGCTGGCCAAGGTGCTGGAGCACGGCAACGAGGACCGCGGCAACCGCGACTCGGGCGGTGGCGGTGGTGGCAGCAACCTGGGCAGTGGCGGCGGCTACAGCCCGATCGACAACCCGCCAGACTATGGCTCGTTTGATGCCGGCAGTGGCGGCAGCGACTCGTGGGACAGTGGGGGTGGGTCGTCGTCGGACGACAACAACTGGTGATGCAGGGGCATCGCCGACGCTGGCTGGCGATGTGGTTTGCATCGCCGGTCGCGGGTTGAAAGAGCCGGGCTTGCCCGGCTTTTTGTTTTTGAAGCCAGCTTTTGGGTTTGTTGCGGGAATGGCTGATTTGCCTTGTCCACCTGTTGTGGGTTCTTTGTTGCCGCTTCGCTCTGGTCGTTCTGTTTCTTCTTTGAGGGCGGAGGCCGGGATTGCGCCCCGGCGGGCGCCTCACTTTCTTTGTCTCGCCAAAGAAAGTAAGCAAAGAAAGGCGACCCGACGTGCCCGCCCTGCTGCGCAGGGTCCGCTGCGCTGCTCAACTTGGGCGGGGTCTCGCTAAACTCGCTGCGCTCAAACAGACGCGAGCCCTTTTTCCGCCCAAGTCTGCGCTGCTCGCCGTGCCCAACGGGAGGTGGGGGTCGGGAACCGACGGCTGCTGCTGCGCAGCGGCGCCGTGTTGTTTCACTCGGAGGGCGCGGCTGCGGAGCAGCGCGGGGACGCACAGACGCTCTGCCCGACACAACCAACACCGACTCACCGGCGCCGCTGGATGCACAGAAACCAATGAATTCGGCGTGACGTTTGCAAGCTCGCCCGCACCCGATCCCGCTTGCCCCGTGGGGCAGGGCCGAGCAGCGCAGCGACAGGGGGATCAGGCCCCGCGTCTGTTTGAGCGAAGCGAGTTTAGCGGGGCCCCCCCTGGCGCGAGCAGCGCAGGGAACCACGAAGTGGCCCTGACTTCGGGTCGCCTTTGGTATTCGCGTAACTTCGCTTCGCGAAGTGAGCGAACCCCCGCTTCGCGACCTTTGCTTACTTTCTTTGGCGAAGCAAAGAAAGTGAGGCGGCCGTCGGGCCGCAACCCCGGCCTCCGACCTGAAACAAATGACAGAAGGAACAGAGCGAAGCGGCGGGCACAGAGCCTGCAGTGTTCGGGCAACGCCCCAAAAAATGCCCCCCTCAAACCTGGCTGAAATCCGGCCGCCGTTTCTCCAGAAACGCCGTGAACGCCTCCTTGGCCGCCGGCTCACCGAGCATGCGCCCAAAGCTGGCGCCCTCTTCAGACATGCGCTGGGCCACCAGGGCCGACTGCCCGCCCTTCATGAGGCGCTTGGTCTCGACCAGCGAACTCAGGGGCTTGGCGGCCAGCTTGCGGGCCACGGTCTGGGCCACGCCATTGCATTCGGTGGGGGGCACCACGCGGTTCACCAGGCCCACCTCGAGGGCCGCTTCGGCCATGAAAGGCTCGCCCAGCAACAGGGCCTCGGCAGCGCGGTGGTAGCCCAGCATCTGCGGCACCAGCAGGCTTGATGCGGCCTCGGGGCACAGGCCCAGGTTCACGAAAGGCATCGAGAAGGCGGCGTTGTCGCCGGCATAGACCAGATCGCAATGGAACAGCATCGTGGTGCCGATGCCCACGGCCGGGCCGCAGACCGCGGCCACCAAGGGCTTGGGAAAGGCGGCCAGGTTGTGCAGAAAGCGGAACACCGGCGAGTTCATGCCGGCTGGCGGCTTGTTCAGGAAATCGCCGATGTCATTGCCGGCGCTGAAGATCGCGATATCGCCCTGGAACACCACCACGCGCACGGCGCTGTCGGCCTCGGCCGCCGCCAGGGCGTCGGCCATGGCGGCGTACATGTCGGCGGTGATCGAGTTCTTCTTGTCGACGCGGTTCAGGGTGATGGTGCACACACCGGCTTCGGTGTGGATCAGGATGTCTTGGCTCATGAGAATGGGCTCCTTGGGGGTGGGCGGAAAGGCAGGCGAAAGCGGGGCTTGTGGCTCCGCCTATTCCTTGAAATAGACGATCTGGTGGGTGCTGACCAGCAGGCGGCCGGCCTGGTTCCATAGCTGGGCGGTCTGGTCGAAGAAGCCGTTGCGGAACTCCTGGGCCCGGGCCTGGCCCAGCACGTGGCCGCTGCCGGTGGCGGCCAGTTCGGCCTGGCCTACATGGAAATACGTGGTGATGGAGACCGTGCCGGCCGGCACGCGCGAGGCGCGGCGCAACCAGACCCGCGGGAAGAAGATGTCGGACAGGGCAGCCAGGGCCGGGAAGTCAAGCGGCCGCGGCGGGTCATCGCGCATCCACAGCTGCGACAGGCTGTTGTCGCCACGCCCGTCCCAGGTGTGCGGGATCACGCCCACCACGGGGCGCATCTCGTAGCGTTCGATCCAGGCCACACCCTTGGGCGGGTGCATGCGCTGCAGCGATTCAGGGGCAGGCACCTCGGGCATGGGCGTGTCGGACACGCTCCAGGTTTCGCGCCGTGCTGCGGTCACCGCGGTGGCCGTGGTGGTCACCACGGGCTGGCCCTCGGCATCGCGCTGCACGATGGAGATCGTCCAGTGCTGGGTGGACCGGTTGGTGCGCACTGGCTGGGCCTGCACCTCGAACTCGCCCTCCGTCAGGGCGCCGGCGTAGTTCACGGTCAGCGACAGCGGCTCGCCCAGCAAGGCCGGGTGCTGCAACACGGCCTGCAGGCAGGTGGCGGCGGTGGTGCCACCAAACGGCCCCACCATGTTCCAGTAGGCCGGGCTGGTGTGGCCCTGGCTGCGCTGCAGCGGGCTGGTGGCGCCGGGTTCGGTCGGGGACTGCGACTGAAGATCCAGTTGCAGCGCGGCATCAAGCGGGTGAAGGGTGCTCATGGGGCAGAAGTGTGCGGCAATCAGAAGGTTCCGACAGTCGAATGCGTGACGGGGGGCTGGCCCTGGCGCAGCAGGGCCAGCGCGTTCAGGCTGGCAATGGTACGCGGCCACAACGTGGCCCGGAACGACTCGCGGAACCAGCCGAAATGCCCGATGCGGCGCGCCAGGGCATCGACCGGGCGCACCACCTCGATGCGCCGGGGCGCATTGGCATAGAAGTCGATCAGGCTTTGCGTGCCGCGCAGGGTCATCATCTCGTCGTCCTGCACCGACAGGGCCAGCACCGGGTAGCGCACCCGGGCGTAGCTCTGCTCGGCCGTCGGGCCCTCGGCCCCCAGGCTGTAGCGCGGGTTCAGGCACCAGCGCCGCCACTGCAGGATCACGCCCGCCGGCAGGTCGCCCACCTTGCCCAGGCGGCGGCCCGGAAAGTAGCCGAACAGGCGCGTGGCCAAGGGCACCAGCACCCACCAGAAATACGGCACGCTGCGCCGCAACTTGGGCGCGTTGTCGCGCCAGTAGCCACTGCCCGAGGCCAGGCTCAACAAGCCATCCACCTGCTCGGGGTGCTGGAACAGACCGGGCAGCTGGGCACCCAGGCTGTGGCCCACCAGGATCAAGGGGGTGCCCGGGCAGGCGGCGCGGGCCTGGGCCACCACAGCCTCGTAGTCGCGCACCCAGTCACGCAGGTCGGCCTGAAAGCCGCGCAGCGAACCGCGCCAGGCTGGCCCCCGCGAATCACCCACGCCGCGGTAGTCGAAGGTGGTGACGCGGTAGCCCTGCTCGGCCAGCCAGCGCGCAAAAGGCTCGTAGTAAGCCTGGCGCACGCCCATGGCGGCCCCCAGGACCAGGTTGGCCAAAGGGGGGGTGGCGGGCGCATAGGTGCGCATGGCCAGCGAGGCCGAATCGACGGTCAGAACCGAGGTCTGCATCACAGCATGTCTCCTGTTGAAAGCAGGCCAGTCTGCGCTGGCTCAGCTCCTGTCGGCGGGCAGCCCGTACGGTGGCGGCCACACCGGGGTGAACGAACGCTCAGCAGCGTTCGAAAATACCGGCCGCGCCCTGCCCCATGCCCACGCACATGGTGACCATGCCGTACTTGAGCTGGTGGCGTTGCAGCGCGTGCACCACGGTGGCCGAGCGGATGGCGCCCGTGGCCCCCAACGGGTGGCCCAACGCGATCGCGCCGCCCATGCGGTTGACCTTGGCCGGGTCCAGGCCCAGGGTGTTCATCACTGCCAGCGACTGGGCCGCAAAGGCTTCGTTGAGCTCGAACCAGTCGATGTCGTCCTGCTTCAGGCCGGCGTAGCGCAGGGCCGCTGGGATCGCCTCGATCGGGCCGATGCCCATGATGTGGGGCGGCACGCCCTTGCTGGCAAAGCTCACGAAGCGCGCCAGCGGCTTGAGGCCGAAGCGTTTGACGGCCGATTCGCTGGCCAGGATCAGCGCACCTGCGCCGTCCGAGGTCTGCGAGCTGTTGCCGGCAGTGACCGAGCCGCGGGCCGCGAACACGGTCTTGAGCTTGCCCAGGCCTTCCAGGGTGGTGTCCGGGCGGGCGCCCTCGTCAAGGCTGACGATGCGGGTCTTCTGGCTGACCTCGCCGGTGGCCAGGTCGGGGCGGCGCTCGGTCACCTCGATGGGCGTGATCTCGGCCGTGAACTCGCCGGCCTGCTGCGCCTTGAGGGCCTTCAGGTGCGACTGCAGGGCGAATTCGTCCTGCGCCTCACGGCTGACCTTCCATTGCTGAGCCACTTTCTCGGCGGTCAGGCCCATGCCGTAGGCAATGCCCACGTCGCCGTCGCGCTCGAAGATGCTGGGCGACAGCGAGGGCGAGTTGCCCATCATGGGCACCATGCTCATGCTTTCGACGCCGGCCGCGATCATCACCTCGGCCTCACCCACGCGGATGCGGTCGGCCGCCATCTGCACCGCCGACAGGCCGGAGGCACAGAAGCGGTTCACGGTGATGCCGCCCACGCTGGTGGGCAGGCCCGCCAGCACGGCTGCGACGCGGGCCACGTTCAGGCCCTGCTGGGCCTCGGGGATGGCGCAGCCGCAGATGATGTCTTCGATGCTGGCCGGATCCAGATCAGGCACCTGGGCCAGAGCAGCCTTCAAGGTGGTGGCCAGCAGGTCATCGGGCCGGGTGTTGCGGAAGAAGCCGCGGTGCGAACGCCCGATGGGGGTGCGCGTGGCGGCAACGATGTAGGCGTCCTGGATGGGGTGGGCCATGGTGAAACTCCTTCAGTTCTTTTTCGGGCGGCTGGCGGGAACCCAGGCCCAGACAAATTCGCATTGCACCGGCGCAGCGCCGGTGTCGTCGGTGACCGTGACGGACACGCTCAGCTCGCCCTGCTCGTTGGCCTGCATATAGGCCGCCTGCTCGGGGGTCAGAACGGCCACAGCCTTGAGTCCGCCCTTGGCCCGCTGCACCACGTGCATGGCGGCACGCTGCAACACCGGGGTGCAGTCATCGCGCACGTTCATGCCAATGACCAGGCCGGTCGCGCTTTCCGCCAGCAGGTGGATGGCCGAGGTGTGCACGTCACCGCTCTGGTTGTGCAGGCGTGGGGCCGTGGCCAGGCGCACCTCGGCACGCTCGGTGCTGAGGCCCGCAAAGCGCACACCGACCGTGCCGGTGAAGGGCACGGCGCGGCGCAGGATGATGCTCTGCACCCAGCCCCGCATGAAGCCGGGGGCCTCGTCCAGGCGCATCAGAGAGCGCTGCAGCTTGTTGGGGGGGCGGTCCATGGCGGTCAAGGCTTGGGGGCTCAAAGGCACGCTCGTCGGGCCGCTCAATTGCGCACCGGCTTGCCGGTGGACAACATGCCCATGATGCGTTCCTGCGTCTTGGGATGCACGATCAGCGAGCAGAAGGCCTTGCGCTCCAGCGCCATCAGGTAGTCCTCGCTGACCAGCGTGCCCGCATCCACATCACCGCCGCAGACCACGTTGGCGATCAGGCTGCCGATGTGAAAGTCGTGCTGGCTGATGAAGCCACCATCGCGCATGTTGACCAGCTGTCCCTTGATGGTGGCCAGCCCGCTGCGCCCGGCCACCGGGAACAGGCGCTTGATCGGGGCGCGCCAGCCGCCATTGAACAGGGCCTTGGCCTCATTCAGGGCCACGAACAGCAGCTCATCCTTGTTGGGCACGATGAGGTCGCTGTCCAGCAGGTAGCCCAGCTTGCGCGATTCGAGCGCACTGGTGCCCACCTTGGCCATGGCGGCGGCGGTGAAGCCTTCGGTCAGGAAGGGCAGCAGATCCTTGCCGGTGGAGGCCGCCGCGTTCTCGGCGGCGCGGCGCGCGATGTAGGTCAGGCCGCCGGCGCCCGGCACCAGACCCACGCCCACTTCGACCAGGCCGATGTAGCTTTCCATGGCCACCACGCGGCGAGCCGAGTGCACGGCCAGCTCGCAGCCACCGCCCAGGGCCAGACCGCGCACGGCCGACACCACCGGCACGCCGGCATAGCGCAGGCGCAGCATCAGTTGCTGCAGCTCGTGCTCGGCGCCTTCGATGGCATCCACCCCGGCAATCATGAAGGCCGGCAGCATGGACTGCAGGTCGGCACCGGCGCTGAAAGGCTCGTCGCCCGACCAGATCACCAGGCCCTTGTACTGCTGCTCGGCCAGCTCGATGCCCTGCTGCAGGCCCTCGACCACGCCCGGGCCGATCGCGTGCATCTTGCTCTTGATGCTGGCGATCAGCACCTCGTCATCCAGCGTCCACAGGCGGATGGCTTCGTCTTCATGCAGGGTCTTGCCTGCGGTCTCGAATCGGACCGAGCCGTCGCCCAGCAGCGCCTCCGGGAAATGCTGACGCTGGTACACCGGCAACTGGCGGCGCGGCTCGAAGGCATGGGTGCTCGGGTTGTACGAGCCCTGGGGCGTGTGAACGCCGCCGGCCTCGGCCACCGGGCCCTTGAACACCCACTCGGGCAGCGGCGCATTGCACAGCGTCTTGCCAGCGGCGATGTCTTCATTGATCCACTGCGCCACCTGCAGCCAACCGGCCTCTTGCCACAGCTCAAAGGGGCCCTGCTTCATGCCGAAGCCCCAGCGCATGGCCTGGTCCACGTCGCGGGCGTTGTCGGCGATGCTGGCCAGGTGCACGGCGGCGTAATGGAAGCTGTTGCGCAGGATGGCCCACAGGAACTGACCTTGCGGGCCTTCGGCGTTGCGCAGCAGCGCCAGTCGCTGCGCCGCGGGCTTCTTGAGCATGCGGCCGTACACCTCGTCGGCCTTCTGGCCACCGGGCACATAGTCTTCACTTTCCAGCTCGAAGCGCAGCACCTCGCGGCCCACCTTCTTGTAGAAGCCCGCCTTGGTCTTCTGGCCCAGGTGGCCGAGCTCAAGCAGCTTCTTGAGCACCGCCGGGGTGCCAAAGCTGCCGTAGAAGGGGTCGGTCTCGAGGGTGAGGTTGTCCTGCAGCGTCTTGATGACGTGGGCCATGGTGTCCAGGCCCACCACGTCGGCGGTGCGGAAGGTGCCTGAACTGGCCCGGCCCAGCTTCTTGCCGGTCAGGTCATCGACCACGTCGTAGCTCAGGCCGAAGTTCTCGACTTCCTTCATGGTGGCCAGCATGCCGGCGATGCCGACGCGGTTGGCGATGAAGTTGGGGGTGTCCTTGGCACGTACCACGCCCTTGCCCAGGCCGCTGGTGACGAAGCTCTCGAGCTGGTCGAGGATCACCGGCTGAGTGGTGGGGGTGGCGATCAGCTCCACCAGGTACATGTAACGCGGTGGGTTGAAGAAGTGGATGCCGCAAAAGCGCGGCTTGATGGCTTCGGGCAAGGCCTCGCTGAGCTGGGTGATCGACAGTCCCGAGGTGTTGGACGCCACGATGGCGTGCGGGGCCACGAAGGGCGCGATCTTCTTGTAGAGGTCAAGCTTCCAGTCCATGCGCTCGGCGATGGCCTCGATGATGAGGTCGCAGTCGCGCAGCTGTTCCAGATGCTCTTCGTAGTTGGCCTGGCCGATCAGGGCCGCGTCGTCGGCCACGCCCAGGGGCGCGGGCTTGAGCTTTTTCAGGCCATCGATGGCGCGCGTGACGATGCCGTTCTTGGGGCCTTCCTTGGCCGGCAGATCGAACAGCACCACGGGCACCTTGACGTTGACGAGGTGGGCGGCAATCTGCGCGCCCATCACGCCTGCGCCGAGCACGGCGACTTTTTTCACTTGGAATCGGTTCATTTGATTTCCTGTTCGCACGGGGCACCTGAAGGGGCGCCCCGGACCTTATTCAATGCGTTGCCAGACCTGGGTGCGGTAGAAGGGGCCGATGTAGCCCCGCACCTGCAACTGCTTGCCGCCCTCCAGCGGCACCAGGCGCACGGTGTATTCCTTGCCGTTTTCGGGGTCGAGGATCTTGCCGCCTTCCCACTCGGGCTTGCCCTCGGCCTGGCGCACCCCGCGGATGATCTCCATGCCGAGCTTGGGCTTGCCCTTGCGATCGTCGCTGCACTGGGTGCACAGCGGCTCGGCCGAGCGGGTGATGGCCTTCTCGATGCGGCCACTGAGCACACCCGCGGCATCGGCCGCGATGCGGATCTCGGCCTTGGCCTCGCCCGAGGCATCATCCACGCTGCGCCACAGGCCCACCGGGGTGGTCTGCGCCAGCACGGGCCAGGCCAGCGCCATCAGCGCCGTGGCCAGAACGTTCTTGATCTTCATCGCGGTCTCCTGCTGGGGCGGCGGTTCAGGCTCAGGCGAACACGGCCTCGGTGTCCATCAACACCTTGGAGCCGGCACGGGCGGTGCGCATCAGCGAAGCGGTTTCAGGGAACAGCTTGGCAAAGTAGAAGCGCGCGGTCTGCAGCTTGGCCTGGTAGAACGGGTCGGTGTTGCCGGCCGCGATCTCCTTGAGTGCCACGGAGGCCATGCGGGCAAAGAAGTAGGCAAACACCAGGTGGCCGGCCACGCGCAGGTAGTCGACCGCGGCGGCGCCCACTTCGTCGGGGTTCTGGAAGCCCTTGAAGCCGATCTCGGTGGTGAACTTGGTCATCTGGTCGCCCAGGTAGGCCAGCGGGTTGATGAACTCGGCCATCTTCTCGTTGACGCCTTCGGCCTCGACCAGTTGGGCCACCAGCTTGCCGAACTTCTTCAGCGAGGCCCCGTTGTTGCCCAGGATCTTGCGGCCCAGCAGGTCCAGCGACTGGATGGTGTTGGTGCCTTCATAGATCATGTTGATGCGGGCATCGCGCACGTACTGCTCCATGCCCCATTCCTTGATGTAGCCGTGGCCGCCAAACACCTGCTGGCAGGCGGTGGTGGAGGTCCAGGCGTTGTCGGTGATGAAGGCCTTGACGATGGGGGTCAGCAGCGCAACCAGCTCGGCCGAATCCTTGCGCACCTTTTCGTCGGGGTGGTTCAGTTCCTTGTCGAGCAGCACGGCACAGAAGCAGGCCATGGCGCGGCCACCTTCGGCATAGGCGCGGGCCGTCAGCAGCATCTTGCGCACATCGGGGTGCACGATGATCGGATCGGCCGGCTTGTCCTTGGCCTTGGTGCCGGTCAGCGAGCGCATCTGGATGCGGTCCTTGGCGTAGGCCAGGGCATTCTGGTAGGCCACTTCGGTCAGGCCCAGCGACTGGTTGCCCACGCCCAGGCGGGCGGCGTTCATCATCACGAACATGGCGGCCAGGCCCTTGTTGGGCTGGCCCACCATCGTGCCCACCGCACCATCGATGACGATCTGTGCCGTGGCATTGCCATGGATGCCCATCTTGTGCTCCAGGCCACCGCAGTAGATCGGGTTGCGCTCGCCCACGCTGCCATCGGCATTCACCTTGAACTTGGGCACCACGAACAGGCTGATGCCCTTGCTGCCCTGCGGCGCATCCGGCAGGCGGGCCAGCACCAGGTGCACGATGTTGGAGGTCATGTCGTGCTCACCGGCGCTGATGAAGATCTTGTTTCCAGTGATCTTGTAGGTGCCGTCGGCCTGGGGTTCGGCCTTGGTGCGCAGCAGACCCAGGTCGGTGCCGCAATGCGGCTCGGTCAGGCACATGGTGCCGGTCCACTCACCGCTGGTGAGCTTGGGCAGGTACAGGCGCTTCTGTTCGTCGGTGCCGTGGGCATGCAGGGCCTCGTAGGCGCCGTGGCTCAGGCCCGGGTACATGGTCCAGGCCTGGTTGGCCGAGTTCATCATCTCGTAGAAGCACTGGTTGACCACGAAGGGCAGGCCCTGGCCGCCGTAGTCGGGGTCGCACGACAGTGCGGCCCAGCCGCCTTCGACGAACTTTTCGTAGGCCGCCTTGAAGCCGGTGGGGGTCTTGACTTCATGGGTGCTCTTGTCCAGCACGCAACCCTCGGTGTCGCCGCTGATGTTCAGCGGGAAGGTGACCTCGGCCGCGAACTTGCCGCCTTCTTCGAGCACGGCGTTGATGGTGTCGGCATCGATGTCGGCGTGCTTGGGCAGGGCCTTGAATTCATCGCTGACCTTGAGCACTTCATGCAACACGAATTGCATGTCACGCAGAGGGGGGGTGTAAGCAGGCATGGGATCACTCCTTGGTGCGGATCGGGGTTTTGGAAGAAAGGGTTTTGGCCGGTGCGAGGTCGGTGGCGCCGCACCGGGCCAGGATGTTGTCGAAGCCCTGGGTGGCCTTCTGGATCGAGCCCGGGTGCTTCAGAAAGCGGGCCTCGTAGTGCAGTGCGAGGATCAGTCCGTGGATCTCGAACAGCATCTGGTCCTCGTCCACATCGGGGCCGAGCTGGCCGTCGTGCTTGGCGAGGGTGATGGCACGCTTCATCGCGGCGTGCCAGGTCATGACGGAGCTGGCCAGCGCATCGCGCACCGGGCCAGGGCGGTCGTCAAACTCGACGGCGCCGCTGATGTACAGGCAGCCCGAGTCGATTTCGACCGAGGTGCGCTTCATCCAGTTGGCAAACATGGCGCGCAGGCGAGGCAGGCCGCGCGGTGCCGACAGCGCAGGGAAGAACACCTCTTCCTCGAAACGCACGTGGTATTCGCGGATGACGGAAATCTGCAGCTCTTCGCGCGAGCCGAAGTGGGCAAACACGCCCGACTTGCTCATCTGGGTGACCTCCGCCAGGGCACCGATCGACAGGCCTTCCAGGCCGATCTGGGTGGCCAGGCCCAGGGCCGCCTCGACGATGACAGCCTTGGTCTGCAGCCCCTTTTGCAGCGCGCGGCCACGGCGGGCAGGCGCTGCCGCCGCCGGGCGTGCAGTGCCTGGCGAGATGGCTGACGAACGAATGGTGGACATGGATGGGCGGCTCACAAAATAAAACGAACGGTCGTGCTATTTTGCAGTAATTTTTGTGACAGCCCTTTGAATACCCCAAAGAATTTGAAGGAAATTGCCGACCGATCACCAGGGTTTACCCTTGGTTTCGACTCGGATCGGCTCAGAAACGGCAGTTTTGCCAGTGCCCACCGCCGTGCCAGCAGGCCAACCTGGGCCTCAACCCAGGTTTTCGTGATGCCCGGGTCGGCCCTAGAACGTGTTCAATGTCTCGCACGGGCCGCGTTGGAGCGCAATCGGGATGAGTGGGTGGCCCGGATGCGCCGCATGGGCTCGTGCCCATGCAAGCAACTGGGGCGCCACACATCCGAGTTCGTGCCCGATTTCGCTCCAACCCCTCGGGCAGTGGCCTTTTCGGGCGGTCTGCGGCGTTGCGGCGCTTGTCGATAGCCGGGCTATCGACGGCGCACCGCGCCTTGCATCCCATCCCGAAAAGACCGCTGCGCGACCCGTGGGAGACGTTGAACACGTTCTTAGCGCCAGTAGGCCGAGACACGCATCAGGGCGGCGGGCTGGCCCAGGCCCAGCCAGTGGGCGCGCAACTCGGCCATGGTCAGGGCCTCGCCAGCGGCCCAGGCAAAGACGGTGCCCTCGGGCCAGGCCATCTCCCGAACGGCCTGCAGCAGGCGCTGGCCGGGGGCGGACTCTCCACGCACCAGCCAGCGCAGATGGACCTGGGCCGCGCTGGCCAGCACCCGTTGCTCTTCGGCGGCAGCCACCTCAACCAGGACCGTGGCCCGGGCGCCGGCCGGCAGCTCGGCCAGTCGGCGCACGATGGCCGGCAGCGCACTTTCATCACCCGCCAGCACATAGGCATCGTGCCCGCCAGGCAACACCGTCGATCCCCGCGGGCCGCCCAGCCCCACTTCATCACCCGGCCGGGCCTGGGCGGCCCAGGTGGCGGCGGGGCCTTCACCATGCAGGGCAAATTCCAGGTCCAGCTCCAGGGCCTGGGCATCGAAGTGCAGCGGCGTGTAGTCACGCATGACGGGGCGATCGGCCTCGTTCAGGTCGGCTGGCCAGCTGACCCGCCCATCCTGCAGCGTGGGCAGCACCAGCGGCCGGCCCGGGGCGGGCGGCAACATCAGCTTGAGGTGGTCGTCGAAGCTGGCCGACACAAAGCCGCGCAGCGCCTCACCGCCGAGGGTCACGCTGACCACACCCGGGGTGGGTCGCCCGACACGCAGCACCTGCACGTGGCGCACCGGGTTGGCGTGGCGCACGCGCTGGGGCAGCAGATGGGCTGGCGCCTCGGTTGAGGAAGAGGAAGAGAGAGAAAGTTCAGAAGTCATGGCAGAGACAGCGGTTTATTTGGTTGATATGATCAACCAATAATCCAACATCAAGTTGATAATGTCAACCAAATCAGAAAAAACCACGACAACAGCAGGCGATCTGCACGACGAGGTGCTGGAAAGCCTTCAGGCGCTGGTGTTCAGCCTCAAGGGCCAGCTGCGTCACAGCCTGGGCGAGCAGCCCCTGGCGCTGGCGCCCATGGAGTTGCGGGCCTTGCAGTTCTTTGTGCGCCACCCGGAGGCCAGCCAGCGTGATCTGGT
Source organism: Curvibacter sp. GW821-FHT01G03 (assembly GCF_059422285.1). Taxonomy (NCBI): domain Bacteria; kingdom Pseudomonadati; phylum Pseudomonadota; class Betaproteobacteria; order Burkholderiales; family Comamonadaceae; genus Curvibacter; species Curvibacter sp. GW821-FHT01G03. The sequence goes on along the minus strand of NZ_JBWKWP010000012.1, from coordinate 70,287 downwards.
GCAGCACAGCGGGCGCGACAAGGCGCAGATCGCGCGGCTGATCAAGTCGCTGCTGGACAGCGGCCACCTGCAGGCCTGCCCCGATCCGGAGGATCGCCGCAGCCAACGCCTGAGCCCCACGCCCAGTGGCCTGGCATTGCACAAGCAATTGCACCAGGCCCGCCGCCAGGCCTTGGCCCGCAGCCTGACCGGGCTGGACGCGGGGGAGCTGGGCCAGTTGCTGGGCCTGCTCAAGCGCCTGCGCAGCAACCTGTCGGAACCCCATCCCCCCGCCTGAGCCGACCCACCGACGCCAGCGTCAGCAGCGACACTGGGACGGTCTCAGATGAACATGCCGCCCGAGGCCTCGATGCGCTGGGCGTTCACCCAAGCGCTGGCCGGCGACAGCAAGGCCGCCACGACCCGGCCAATGTCCTCAGGCAGGCCAACCCGGCCCAGGGCGGTCTGGCTGGCCACAAAGCGGTTCAGTTCGGGGTTGTCGCGCACGGCGCCGCCGCCAAAGTCCGTTTCGATCGCCCCGGGCGCCAGGGTGTTGACGGCGATCCCGCGGGGCCCAAGCTCCTTGGCGAGGTAGCGGGTGAGCACCTCGATGCCACCTTTCATGCTGGCGTAGGCCGCATAGCCGGGCAAGGCAAAACGGGTCAATCCACTGGACAGATTGAGAATCCGCCCGCCATCTCGCAGCAGCGGCAACAGCGCCTGGGTCAGGAAGAACACCCCCTTCAGGTGCAGGTTGAACAACAGGTCGAATTGCTCTTCGGTGGTGTCGGCCACGCTGGCGTGCACGCCCACCCCGGCGTTGTTCACCAGGGCGTCGATGCGGCTCACCTGCCAGCGCTCGGCCAGGGCCTCACGCACGGTGTCGGCGAAGACGGCGAAGCGGGCCGCCATGCCCTGCCCCTGGCCCAGTTCCAGCTCGATGGCCAGGGCACGCCGCCCCAGGGCCTCGATCTGCCGTACCACGCTCTGGGCCTCGGCCTGCTGGCTGCGGTAGGTGAAGACCACGTCCATGCCCTGAGCGGCGAGGGCCAGCGCCATGCTGCGGCCCAGCCCCCGGCTGCCGCCGGTGATCAAGACGACGGGGGCGGCGGAGCCCTCAGCGTTGCTGGGCGTGGGCTGGGGTGAATTGGTCAAGGTCATGGTGGGTCCTGGTAGGTGCGCCAGTGGCTGGCGCGGTGAGGGGATGCCCGCCAGTCTATTGATCGATATAAAACCAATAAATAACGATATTCATACTTCACTGTTCGATTTCAAATAACAATCAACACCATGAATCCGATCGATGCCCTGCACACCTTCGCCCGGGTGGCCGAATTGGCCAGCTTCACCCAGGCCGCGGCCCAGTTGGGCCTGCCCAAGGCCAGCGTGTCGCTGGCGGTGCAGCAGCTGGAAGCCCAACTGGGCACCCGGCTGTTGCTGCGCACCACCCGCCGCGTGCAACTGACCCCTGACGGGCAGGTCTTCTACGAACGTTGCAAGGACGTGCTGGCCGATCTGGACGAATTGCAGGGCCTGTTCCGGCAACACCCCACTCAACTGAGCGGTCGCCTGCGCGTGGACATGCCGGTGGGCACAGCACGCCAATTGGTCTTGCCCACGCTGCCCGACTTTTTGCGCGCCCACCCTGGCGTGCACCTGGAGCTGAGTTGCACCGACCGACGGGTGGACCTGGTGCGCGAGGGCTTCGACTGTGTGCTTCGGGTGGGTCCGCTGGACGACTCCGGCCTGATCGCGCGCCCGCTGGGCCTGCTGTCACAGAGCAACTGCGCCAGCCCGGCCTACCTGGCCGCAGCCGGCACACCGGGCGGCCTGGACGACCTGCGCCACCACCAGCTGGTGCATTACCAGCCGCAGTTGGGGGGGCGCCAGACCGGCTGGGAATGGGTGGACGAAAAAGGCCAGACCCGCACCCTGGCCATGCCCGGTTCGCTGAGCGTGAACAGCACCGAGGCCTACCAGGGCGCCTGCCTGGCAGGGCTGGGCCTGATCCAGGCCCCCACCGCCGGGTTGCGCAGCCTGCTGGAGCAAGGCTTGCTGGTCGAGGTGTTGCCGGCTTTCCGCGCCCCCCCGCTGCCGGTGTCGCTGCTGTACCCACACCGGCGCCAATTGGCGCGCCGGGTGCAGGTGTTCATGGATTGGCTGGCCGAGGTGCTGAGGCCTTACCTGGACGATGCGTCAGGCGACGCTGGTCCCACGGCGCCCTCGGATCCCTCGGATCCCTCGGAGATGGCACGCAAGGCCTCCAGGTCCAGCAGCTCGATGGTGCCGTAACGCAGGTGCAGCCAGCCGCGCTGCTCCAGGCCATGCAAGGCCTTGTTGATGGTCTGGCGGCTCACCCCCAGCATCAGGGCCAGTTGCTCCTGCGGCAGGCGGATCAGCCGGCGTGGCGCGCCGGTGCGCCCGCCATAGCCCTGGGCCACCAGCCACAGGCGTTTGGCCAGACGCAGGTCCAGCGGCAACTGGGCAATATCTTCCAGGGCCGAGAACATCAATCGCAGCTTGCTGCTGGCCAGCCGGGCCACACTGCGCCAGTGCTCGGGATGCTGCGCCAGCCAGTCCAGCAGCTCATCACGGGGCACCAGCAGCACCGTGGTGTCGCCATCGGCCACCACATCGTGGCTGCGCGGCTGACCGTCGATCAGCGAGATCTCGCCCAGCCACTGGTAGGGCTCAATGAAGGCCAGCAGGGTTTCCTGCCCGCTGTCCTGCAGGCCACCCACGCGCAAAGCCCCTGCGGTGACACAGCACAGCGCCCCTTCCACGGCCCCGCGGTGGAACAGGCGCTCGCCATCGCTCAGCACCCAGAGCCGGCCCAGGGTCAGCAAAGCAGACTGGAACTCGGGCTCGCACTGGGCATACCAAAGCTCGCTGCACAAGGCGGCAGCCAGGGTCTGGGCAGAAGTGGTCGACGGTTTCATCGGAAAACTGGGCCTCCGGATTCGGTGGCGTGGCGGTCTGGAATGTATTGATTTTGACAGTCCTTCGCCCCACAGCGGCCTAGCATGCGACGCAGACCCGTGCGCCCCCCCGGCGACGCGGGCCCCAGAACCAGGAGACACCCCCATGAGAAACACCCAAGACCTGCTGACGCAATACGCCCGCTACCACCGAGACCCGCGCAACATCGCCACCCATTTCGTGGGCGTGCCCATGATTGTTCTGGCCGTGGGGGTGTTGCTGGCGCGGGCCTCGATCGACCTGGCCGGCTGGACGATCTCGGCCGCCTGGCTGGCCTGGGCGGCCAGCACCGCGTGGTACTTGAGCCGCGGTCACCTGGGCGCCGGCGTCACCGTGAGCGCGGCCATCGCCGGCCTGATGGTGCTGGCCCACCCGCTGGCCGCTGGCACCACCGTCACCTGGCTGGCCTGGGGGCTGGGCCTGTTCGGCGTGGGCTGGGTGATCCAGTTCGTGGGCCACTACTACGAGGGCCGCAAGCCCGCCTTCGTGGACGATCTGGTGGGCCTGCTGGTGGGGCCTTTGTTCGTGAGCACCGAGCTGCTGTTTGCGCTGGGCCTGTGCCGGCCGCTGCGCCAGGCCATTGAGGCCGAGGCCGGCCCGGTGCAGTTGCGCACACCCCAATCGGCCTGAGGAGCCGGCCCCACCTGGGCAGCCGGCATGACACCGGCCTCAGGTGCTCATGCGCACCACCAGCCGGTAATCCAGCACCACGCAGGGCTGCTCGACCGGCTCGCCGCGCATCAGCTTGAGCAGCATGCCGGCGGCCTCGTCACCGATGGTGGCCAGGGGCGTGTGCACGGTGGTCAGCGTGGGCAGCATCAGGTCGCTGCCGGTGAGGTCGTTGAAGCCGGCAATGGCCACCCGCGCCGGCACCGGCAGCTGCAGCCGGTTGGCCGCCAGCAAGGCGCCCTGAGCCAGGTCGTCGTTGCAGAAGAACACCGCATCCACCGCGGGTGACTGGCCCATGATCTGCTGAAACAGCCGCCCCCCGAGCGCCATCGACGAGGGCGCCGGGTTCATCCACTCGAGCGCGGGGTCGTACAGGCCAGCGGCCTCCAGCGCCTGGCGCCAACCCTGCTGGCGCTGCAGCGTGCGGGGGTCCAGTTGGGCAGCGGCAAAGGCGATGCGCCGGTAGCCCCGGTCCAGCAGGTGCCGGGTCATCGTGATGGCCGCCTCGGTCTGGGAAAAGCCCACGCTGTGGATGCCCTCGACCCGGCTGTTCTCCATCATGTGCACCACCGGCACACCGCTTTGCGTGATCAGGCGGCGCGTGGCCTCGGTGCGGTCGAAACCAGTCACCAGCAGGCCGGCCGGACGGTGCATCAGTTGCTCGCGCAGCAACTGCTCCTCTTCGCTCGGGTCGTAATGGGTGATGCCGATCAGGGTCTGGTAGCCCGCCGCGCGCAAGCGGGCCTGCGCGGCTTCGAGCAAGCCCACAAAGAGCTCGTTGGACAGCATCGGAATCAACACCGCCACATGGGTGCTGCGCTTGGAGGCCAGCGCGCGAGCCGCGGGATCAGGCACGTAGCCCAGCTTCTGGGCGGCCGCCTGCACGCGCTCAACCAGCACCGGGTCCACCGCCCGCTCGCCCCGCAAGGCCCGCGACACGGTGATGGGGCTGACCCCGGCGGCCAGGGCCACATCGGCCAGGGTGACGCGGCCCGTGGACCGTTGACGGACAGGAGAGCGGGGCATGATCCTAGGGTTTGTACTTAATTGAAAAAAAGCCGATCTGGGTAGGATAGCGCTATCCAACCCATGCACCCCTCAAGGGTGTTTGGGTCATCATACATAAACTTTGCAGGACGGGCCGGCGCTCAGTGCGGGCCCTTTTTTGCAACTCAACGGGATAGCGCTATCCATATGAAACCATCCATTGTTGTCATGGGCGTTGCGGGCTGCGGCAAGTCCAGCCTGGGCGCGGCCCTGGCAGCGGCCGAGCACCTGCCCCTGATCGAAGGTGACGACCACCACAGCCCCGCCAGCCGCGACAAGATGAGCCAGGGCATCGCCCTGACCGATGCCGACCGCCAGGGCTGGCTGCAGACCCTGGGCCGCCTGCTGGCCCAGCACCCCGACGGCGTGGTGCTGACCTGCTCCGCCCTCAAGAAGGCCTACCGCGACCAGTTGCGCGCAGCCTGCCCCGGTCTGCTTTTCGCCTTTCTGGACATCGGGCGCGAACAGTCCCTGCAGCGGGTGTCGGCGCGGGCCAGCCATTTCTTTTCCAGCTCGCTGGTGGACAGCCAGTTCGCCACCCTCGAAAGCCCGGTGGGCGAAGCCGGCGTGCTGCGCCTGGACGCCCTGCAGGCTTTGCCCTCATTGCAGCACCAGGCCTCGGCGTGGCTGAATGATGTGGCGACCCAGACCGCCCTCAACCCCAAGGATTGCGCATGACCCAGACCTCGGATCCCGCCGGCCTCAGCCGCTTCCAGCGCCTGTCGCACCACCTGATGGCCGCCTGCCTGGGCGTGATGGCCATCGCCGTGTTCATCAACGTCGTGCTGCGCTATGGCTTCGGCAGCGGTGTGGCCGCCAGCGAAGAGCTTTCTCGCCTGTTGTTCGTCTGGATGGTGTTCATCGGGGCCGCCGCCGCCTACCCAGGCGGCGAGCACATGGCCTTCACCAGCCTGGCCGGCCTGCTGACCTCGAAGCCCCGCGCGTTTGCAGCGCTCACGGCCTTGATCCGGCTGCTCACCGTGTGCGCCAGCGCCATGCTGGCCTGGGGCGCCTGGCAGCAGGTGGTGGTGGGCCTGGACAGCCATTCGGTGGTGCTGGGCTATTCGTCTGCGCTGCTGCCGCTGCCAGCCTTTCTTTGCTCGCTGGCCATCGGTCTGATGGCCTTGGTCGAGCTGATCCGTCGTACCCCGCTGGACCTTGGTCACGGCGCAGAAGTGGAGTGATTGCCATGAGCCCTGAAGCGCTCGCTTTCGTATTTTTCTCGGTCGGCATGCTGGTGCTCATGGGCAGCGGCATGAACATGGCCCTGGCCCTGGTACTGACCGGCGCCGGCATGGCCTGGGTGCTCGATTTCTGGGACACCCAGTTGCTGGCCCAGAACCTGGTCGCCGGCGTGGACAGCTTTCCGCTGCTGGCCGTGCCCTTCTTCATCCTGGCCGGCGAGTTGATGAACTCCGGCGGCATCAGCCGCCGCATCATCGACATGGCCCAGGCCTGGGTGGGCCACATCCGCGGCGGCCTGGGCTATGTGGCCATCGGTGCCGCCGTGCTGATGGCCAGCATGAGCGGCTCGGCCCTGGCCGACACGGCCGCCCTGGCCACCATCCTGTTGCCCATGATGCGCCAGCAGGGCTACCCCATGAACACCTCGGCCGGGCTGATCGCCTCGGGCGGCATCATCGCCCCGATCATTCCGCCGTCCATGCCCTTCGTGATCTACGGCGTCACCACCAACACCTCGATCTCGGCCCTGTTCGTGTCCGGCATCGTGCCCGGCCTGCTGATGGGGATAGGCCTGATCTTCGCCTGGCGCCATGTGCTGCGCGGCATCGAGTTGCCGCAGGGTCAGGCCCTGCCGATGGCACAGCGGCTGCGCATCACCGCCCGCGCCTTCTGGGCCCTGCTGATGCCCATCATCATCATCGGCGGCATGAAATCGGGTGTTTTCACACCGACCGAAGCCGCCGTGGTGGCCGCCTTCTACGCCCTGGTGGTGGCACTGTTCGTGCACCGGGAAATGAAACTGCGTGAGATCCACGGCGTGCTGCTGCGCGCCGCCAAGACCACGGCCATCGTGATGTTCCTGTGCGCCGGCGCCCAGGTGGCCAGCTACATGATCACCCTGGCCGACCTGCCCAGCGTGCTCACCCAATGGCTGGGCCCGCTGGTCCAGAGCCCGCGCCTGCTGATGGCCGTCATGATGGTCGTGCTGGTGCTGATCGGCACTGCGCTGGACTTGACGCCAACGATCCTGATCTTTGCCCCGGTGATGCTGCCGATCGCGGTCAAGGCCGGCATCGACCCTGTTTACTTCGGCCTGATGTTCGTGCTCAACGGCGCGATCGGCCTGATCACTCCGCCCGTGGGCACGGTGCTCAACGTGGTGGCCGGCGTGGGGCGCATTTCGATGCACAGCGTGATCAAAGGGGTCAACCCCTTCTTGCTGACCTACGTGGCCCTGCTCACCTTGATGGTGATCTTCCCGCAGATCGTGACCGCCCCCGTGGCCTGGCTGCGCTGAGCCAGTCCTCCCACATTCTCTAGAACCTCTCACACACCGCTTTACTCAGGAGACCACCATGAAAACTGTCCGTCGCACCCTGCTCGCCGCCCTGGCCGCCGCCAGCCTCGCCAGCACCTCCTTCAGCGCACTGGCGCAGGACTTCAAGCCCCGCATGATCCGCTTCGGCTACGGCCTCAATGAGCAAAGCAACCAGGGCCGCGCGGCCAAGGTGTTTGCCGAGGCGGTCGAAAAGGCCTCAGGGGGCAAGATGAAGGTCCGCGCCATCGGCGCCGCCGCCCTGGGCCCGGACACGCAGATGCAGCAGGCCTTGATCGGCGGTGCGCAGGAAATGATGGTGGGTTCGACCGCCACCCTGGTCGGCATCACCGCCGAAATGGCCCTGTGGGACACCCCCTTCCTGTTCAACAACGTGCGCGAAGCCGATGCCGTGCTGGACGGCCCGATCGGCCAGAAGGTGCTGGACAAGTTGCAGGAAAAGGGGCTGGTGGGCCTGGCCTACTGGGAGAACGGCTTCCGCAACCTGACCAACAGCAAGCGCCCCGTGGCGCGCCTGGAAGACCTGAGCGGCATCAAGCTGCGCGTGATGCAAAACAATGTCTACCTCGACAGCTTCAAGATGCTCGGCGCGAATGCCGTGCCGCTGCCGTTCTCGGAACTGTTCAGCGCCATGGAAACCAACACCGTCGATGGCCAGGAGAACCCCTTCAACACCATCCTGTCGAGCAAGTTCTACGAGGTGCAGAAGTTCCTCAGCGTGACCAACCACGTCTACAGCCCCTGGGTGCTGCTGGTGAGCAAGAAATGGTGGGACGGGTTGTCGGCCGCCGAGAAGAAGGTGCTGCAGGATGCCGCGCGCCTCAGCCGCGACTTCGAGCGCAAGGACACCCGCGAAGAAGCCACCCGCGCGCTGGCCGACCTGAAGGCCAAGGGCATGCAGATCAACGAACTGCCGCCGGCCGAGTCCTCGCGCATGCGTGACAAGCTGACCAAGGTCAACGCGGCCATCGCCACCCAGGTCGGCATGGATCTGTGGCGTGACACCCAGGCCGAACTGGCCAAGCTGCGCGGGCAAAAGTAATCCACACGCTCAGCGGGCGGGGCTCATGGCCCGGCCGGATATGCCAGTAACATTGGGATACATCAACGGTTCGCGACCCCTGGCGCGACTTGCTGGAGCATCCCGATGGCCTATCCTCGAATTACCCGCCGCCGACTGAGCCTCGCAACCGGGCTGGCCCTGATGGGCGCCGGGGCGGGCGCCAGCGCCCAGGCCCAGACGCCCGAAGCGGGCACCTACCGTTTCTCGCCCGTCAACCAGTACGGCATCAACCTGACCGCCGCCTACTGGAACCCCATCATCGCCTACGTGTCCGAGAAAAGCGGCATCAAGCTGCAGCTCAAGATCGGGCGCACCTCGGCTGACACCACCGCCTACGTGCTGGCCCAGGAGGTCGAGTTCATCTTCTCCAACCACATGTTCAGCCCCGAGCGAGAAAAACTGGGCTGGAAGGTGTTCGGGCGCCGGCTCACCCCACCGCTGCACGCCCAGATCGTGGTGCTGCAGGATTCCCCCATCACCGACCTGGCCCAGTTGCAGGGCAAGGACATGGCTTTTCCAGGCCCCGAAGCCCTGGTGGCCTACAAGTTCCCGGCGGCCCAGTTGGCCGGCCGCAAGATCGAGGCCAAGCTGCTGTTCGGCGGCAACATGGACGCGGCCTTCGCCCAACTCGTGAGCGGCAAGGTGGCGGCCGTCGGTACCAACTCGCAACTGGCCGAGGGCTATGCACGCCGTGAAGGCCGCAAGCTGCGCGTGCTGTGGTCATCGCCGCCGCTGTACGACCTGGCCCTGATGTCGGCCGCCAATGTGCCCGACAAGGTACAGAAGGCAGTGGCACAGGCCTTCCTGGGCATGCACCAGGACCCGCGTGGGCGCGAGATCCTGCAAAAGGCCTCCGAGCAGGTGGGCCTGTCGGCCGAGGCCTATTTCACGCCCTCGGACGGCAGCGAATACGGCGCCTACCGCGACTTTTACCGCACTGCACCGCCCACGCTGCGCTGAGTCCGATCTTGCTGCACCAACTGCTCCAACGCCTGACGCCCGGCTCACTGGTCGGGCGCGTCTTCACCCTCTACACGGTCACGCTGCTGGGCTTCGTGGTGGCCGGCCTGGGCCTGTTCTTCCGCTATCAGATCAGCGAGGTGCTGGAAGACGAGCAACTGCGGGGCGAGGCCCTGGGCTCGATCATTGCGCCAGTGATTGCCGACAGCGCCGTCATCGGCGACTACGACACCATCCGCCAGGTGCTGCGCCGCACCGTCGCCCACTCGGTGCTGGCCACGGCCAGTTACATTGACCGCAGCGGCGGTCGCATCGAGGAGCCCACCCCACCGCCCCTGAGCCTTGAGCCGCCGGCCTGGCTGGTGGGCCTGGTGATCGCCCGGCTGTACGACGTGAACCTGCCCATCAGCGTGGGCGGCACCGACTACGGCGTGCTGCGACTGAATTTCGATGCTCGCGACATCGCCGGGCGCATGTGGAGCCAGATCCGGCTGGCCCTGCTGCTGGGCGGTCTGGCCGTGGTGGGTGGGCTGCTGCTGATCCGCTTTCCGCTGGTGCGCTGGCTCGGCAAGCTCAACCGGGTGCAGGACTATGAACGGGCCATGAACAGCGGCGCCCTGCCGATGGACATGTTGCGAGGCGGCGAACAGGCCCCGAGCGAATTCCGCCAGACCTTCGAAGTGCTGGGCCGGGCCGCGGCCAGCCTGCAATCCCAGCGGCATCAGGCCGAAGTGACCCTGGGCTCGATCGCCGATGCCGTGTTCACGCTGGATGCCGAGGGGCTGATCACCTTGGCCAACCCCGCAGCCTGCCAGTTGCTGGGCAGCCCGCTCGACCGCGTGCTGGGCCAGCCGGCGTCCACGCTGATGCCCCAGGTGGTACCGCGGGCCAGCCGACTCGAACCTTGGCGGGGCCGCCGCCGCAGCCTGCGCAACCGGCAGGATCAGGAACTGGTGATCGACACCACCCTGTCGACCATCGTGGCCCCTGATGGCAGCACCCAGGGCTACGTGCTGGCCTGCCGTGACATGAGCGAGCAGCACGCGCTCGACCTGCGCCTGCGCAGCGAGCTCAAGTCGCGCGCCAGCGCCCTGGTGTCGCTGCGCCAGGTGCTGGAGGAACTCACCCAGGAGGAACAGGCCCTGGCTCGCAGCGCCAGCAGCGACGACATCGAAGCCATCTCGGCCATGATCTCCACCCTGGTGCAACGCCTGCAGGTACGCGGCGAACAGTTGCGCGCCATCTTCGAACTCAGCCCCGACGGCTTCGTGTCCTTCGACGCGGAACGGCGCGCCAGCTACGTCAGCCCGGCCTTCTGCCGCCTGACCGGTCTGACGGTTGAACAACTGGTGGGGCAACCCGAAACCGTGGTGGAGTTCCTGCTGCAGCGCCAGGCCAACCCCGAGGCGCGCTGGCACAGCTTCGAATCGCTGCGCCGGCAGTTGCGCGAGCCCGACGCGGTCGCTGACGACTCACGCAGCGTGATCGAGCTGCTGCGCCCGGCCAAGCGCGTGCTGCAACTGGGCCTGCGCGAGAGCCGCTCGGGCCTGATCTCCCAGGTGCTGCTGTTGCGCGACGTGACGCATGAAACCGAAGTCGACCAGATGAAGAGCGAGTTCCTGTCGACCGCCGCCCACGAGCTGCGCACCCCCATGACCAGCATTTACGGTTTTGCCGAGTTGCTGCAGTTCCCGCAGATCAAGCCCGAGCAGCGTGACGACCTGATCAAGACCATCCACCGCCAGTCCGAGCTGATGATTTCCATCATCAATGAGTTGCTGGACCTGGCCCGCATCGAGGCCCGTCGTGGCAAGGACTTCAAGATCGAAAGCCTGGACCTGGCCCACCTGACACTGCAACTGATCCACGACTTCAACCCGCCCCAGCACCGCCCCACGCCCGAATTCGACGCCGGCCCCGAACCCGTGCTGGTGCAGGTGGACCGCAAGAAGATGGCACAAGCCATCGGCAACGTGCTGTCCAATGCCTACAAATACTCCCCCCAGGGCGGGGAGGTGAGCGTGCGCCTGGTCTGCACCGAGCACGAGGGGGCGCCGGTGGTAGGGCTGGAGGTGCGCGACCACGGGATCGGCATGACCCCCGAGCAGCTCAAGCGGGTCTGCGAGCGCTTCTACCGCGCCGACAGCTCGGGCACCATCCCGGGCACGGGCCTGGGCATGAGCGTGGTCAAAGAGATCATGGAGCTGCAAGGTGGCCGCCTGCAGATCGACAGCGAGTACGGCGTGGGCAGCGTGATCACGCTGTGGCTGCCACGCGTTGTGGCGGCCACCGAACACAGCGGCTGGGTCAACCTGGCCTGAGGCGAGCCGCACCGCAGCGGCAAGGCCTCAACGCGGGTCGACCGACACGCCGGGCAGGGCGCCCTGCCCCGGGATCGCCACGATCGGGCAGTTCAGCACCACGCGGGTCAGGGTCACCGTCAACAGCCCCTGCTCGGCAGCGGCCAGCACCGCCTCTTCAGAGCGCAGCTCCCGGGCTTGATCGGCCTGCCGCCAGCGCACCTCGGCCAATTGCCACAGCGGGCTGTACGAGCGACTGCCGTTGTCCGCCCCCACCGGCCCGGGGGCTGAGGCAAACACACTGGGCTGACCGGCATTCACAAAACCATAGACCCGTGCCGTGGCCCCGGTTCGACCGCCCGCGCGGCCCGCAGGATCCTGCAAGGCCTGCGCCAGCAGCGGGGCAAAGTTGGCGCCCTTGGCACGCGCCACCTGCGGGTCTGAGACGTCGGTGCTCACATACAGCACGGCCTGATCTTCGAACCAGGCCTGCTGCAGCGGCAAATGAGCCTGCGGCGCAGTGGGTGCACTGGGCGCAGAGGAGCAGCCCGCCAGGCTGGCCCAGACCAGGCCGGCGACCAAACCGTGACACACGGGGCGGGCCCACGAAACCGGCACCAAAGGCATGACAGAGCTCCTGATCCACAAAGACTGAACAGCCCGCAGTATGCCGCCACGCGGCTGGCCTCTTAAACTGGCCGCATCGTCCCCACCCCGATCCACCATGAAGCCGTTCGCCACATTCACCCCGCCCGCCCCGCAGGACATCGCCGCCGCCCTGGCCGCCTACAACCAGGGGCGAGACCCGGAACGCCTGGCCCTCAAGTACGCCAAGATGCGGCAAAGCCCCTTCATCTTCCTGCGCGGGGCCTGCCACCTGTTCTACAACGCCCTGCCCCAGGTCGAGGCCCTGACGCGGGCGCCACTGGCCTGGGCCTGTGGCGATCTGCATTTCGAGAACTTCGGCAGCTACAAGGGCGACAACCGGCTGGTGTATTTCGACATCAATGATTTCGATGAGGCCGCCCTGGCCCCCTGCACCTGGGACCTGCTGCGCCTGCTGACCAGCCTGCAGTGTGGTGCGGCCGACCTCAAGGCCAGTGCGGCCCAGGCCCAGGCGTTGAGCCAGGCCTGTGTCAGCGCCTACCAACAGGCGCTGCTGCGCGGCAAGGCCCTGTGGGTGGAGGGCGAAACGGCCAGCGGCGTGGTGGCCGAGCTGTTCGAGCGCCTGAAAGAGCGCCGACGGGTTGATTTCCTGAACTCGCGATCCGTGCTGCACAAAAGCGGCCGGCGCCGGCTCAAGATCGATGGTCAGAAAGCCCTGCCCGTGACGGACGACGAGCGCCAGCGGGTGACAGCCTTTGTGCAGCGCTACGCCTCGCAACAGGCCCACCCGGGCTTTTTCGAGGTGCTGGATGTGGCACGCCGCATTGCGGGCACGGGCAGCCTGGGCCTGCCCCGCTACGCGGTGCTGATCGAGGGCAAGGGCTCGCCGGATGCGAACGTGCTGCTCGATCTCAAGACGGCCCAGCCCTCGTCGCTGATCCCGGCCTTGAACGCCCTGGGCGTGAAGCAGCCCGGCGGGGCCGATGAAGCGCAACGCATCGTCGGTGCGCAACACCGCATGCAGGCCGTGGATCACGCCTTTCTGGCACCGGTGGAGTTCGACGGCCAGCCCTGGGTGCTCAGGGGCCTGCAACCCAGTGAAGACCGGGTGGACATGGCGCAGGGCAAGGCCAATCCCGAAGGCCTGCTGGCCACAGCCCAGACCCTGGGCCGTGTGTTGGCCTGGGACCAGTTGCGCGCCAGCGGCCGCAGCGGCGCGGCATCGGCCGACAACCTGATCGCCTTCGCCCAGCAAGCGCACTGGACCGAAGCCGTGCTGGAGGCCGCGCTGCAGATGGTGAACGTGACCCAGGCCCAATGGCAGGCGTTCAGCGCCTCGTCACTGGGCCGTTGAAGGCTGCCCCGCTGAGGGCTTACTTCTTGGCGTCGGCTTCGCACTTCTTGATGGACGACGCCTTGGCCGCACCCGACAGCGGCTTGCCGTCCTTGCTGACGGCCTTGCTTTCGCAGCTCGGTGCGGCGGCGGCCGCGCCGCCGGCATCGGCCTCGCATTTCTTCATGAACGAGGTCTTGGCGGCACCGGCCAGCGGCTTGCCGTTCTTGCCCACCGCCTTGGCTTCGCAATCGGAGGCCTGGGCCAGACCGCAAGTGGCGGCCAGCAAACCGGAAATCAGAACAACGATGAGTTTGGACATGAATGAGCTCCAGAAAAAAGTAGGGGCGAAAGCACTGAATGGCCGCTCAACGATAGCACCGCCTTCTCAACTTTTTTCCACTCGTCCCACCAAAATGACACCTGAGCAGTGAACTCGGTCACATGCGTTCAGGATTGGCCGGAGTAGCAAGCAGTACGGTGAGCATTTCCACATAGCCATCGTGCACCATGTCAGCCGGAGGCATGGCCGCGCCCTGGGGGGCTTTGCCAAACAGCAAGTGGGTCACCATGGTGTGCAAGGCCGGAGCCATGGCCAGCCAAGGGTGGCGTACCAGCAGGCTGTCGGCACACCCCAGATGGGCAGCCACCCGGGCCAGCGATTCAGCCAACTGCCGTTGATGAGGCTCCACCACCTGCTGCTGCCACTGCTGCACCAGGTGGGGCACCCGCTCGCTCTCGGCCACCAGCAACCGGAAAGTGGCCACCGTGCCGGGCCGCTGCAGGCAGGCCTCGACCTGCCCCACCAGCCACTCAGCCACCCCACGGGCGGTGTTGGCCCCGCCCAGGCTGGGCAAGTCCTCCAGATCCGGCAGCGTCAGCGAGCGCGACAGCAGGGCCTCGAATACCTCGTCCTTGCTGGCGAAATGCGCGTACAGCCCGCCCTTGGACAGGCCACAACGGCGCGCGATGTCATCCATGCGCGTGGCGGCAAAGCCCCGCTCGGCGAACTCTTGCTGGGCCGCATCCAGGATCTGGCGCATGCGCACCTCGGGCGGCAGGCGCAGGCGCGGCGCCGTGGGCAGGCGCTCCGGGGCGAGAACGGTCATGGCGATGTCTCCGTCGTGGTCATGGCAGTGTCTTGTTGATCATTTATTAGATACCGACCAGTCGGTCGTTAGTTTGATCCAGGTCATGACCGATCAGATGAGACTTGCCTAGAGTCAATCCCATCCAACCAACGGAAGAGCCCGTTCACCATGAGCACACCCGATTCCACCGCCCCAGCAGCCCCCGCCACCGACCAGGCTGCCGCCGCACTGGATGCGGCTTTTCATGCCGCCCTGGCACGCCACAGTGGTTCGATGTCGCTGGCCGCGCCCTGGCTGGCCGGTCTGGACTGGGCCATGCACCTGGCACTGTCGCCCGGCAAACGCCTGGCCCTGGCCCAGTTGGCCTGGCAGCAGGGTGAGCAGTTCGCCCGCTATGCCACCGAGTGCCTGATGGCCGGCCCCGGTCCGGCCCGCCAATGCATCGAGCCGCCGGCACGTGACCGCCGTTTTGCCGACCCGGAATGGTTGCG
Organism: Curvibacter sp. GW821-FHT01G03; assembly: GCF_059422285.1. Classification (NCBI taxonomy): domain Bacteria; kingdom Pseudomonadati; phylum Pseudomonadota; class Betaproteobacteria; order Burkholderiales; family Comamonadaceae; genus Curvibacter; species Curvibacter sp. GW821-FHT01G03. Next base: position 55,248 of record NZ_JBWKWP010000012.1, on the reverse strand, counting down.
CTTTCCCTTCAACCTGCTGCACCAGGGTTTTCTGCTGAACGAGCAATGGTGGCAACAGGCCACCAACGAGGTCTGGGGCGTGGAAAAGCACCACGCCGATCTGGTGGCCTTCGGCACCCGGCAATGGCTGGACATGTTCTCGCCCGGCAACCTGCTGCCGGCCAACCCGGTGGTGTTGCAGCGCACCCTGCAGGAGCATGGGCTGAACCTGCTGCGCGGCGCTTCGTTCGCCCAGGACGACCTGAAGCGGGCCAGCACGCATGAGCCGGCGGCCGGCACCGAGGCCTTCGAGGTGGGACGCGACCTGGCCTGCACCCCGGGCGAGGTGGTGTTGCAAAACCGCCTGATCGAGCTGATCCAGTACCGCCCCACCACGGCCCAGGTGCATCCCGAGCCGGTGCTGATCGTGCCGGCCTGGATCATGAAGTACTACATCCTGGACCTGTCGCCCGACAACTCCTTGATCCGCTACCTGCTGGACCAAGGTCACACCGTGTTCTGCATCTCCTGGAAGAACCCGACCGAGGCCGAGCGCGACCTGGCCATGGACGACTACATCGAGCTGGGCTTCGAGGCCGCCCTGAAAGCCGTGCAAGCCATCTGCCCGGCGCAGAAGGTGCATGCGACCGGTTACTGCCTGGGCGGCACCCTGCTGGCCATCGCGGCCGCAGCCCTGGTGCGCGACGGCCGCGATGAGCTGGCCTCGATGACGCTGTTTGCGGCCCAGACCGATTTCAGCGAGCCCGGCGAGCTGGGTCTGTTCATCGACGAAAGCCAACTCAGCCTGCTGGAGGCCCAGATGGCGCAGACCGGCACCTTGAGCGCAGGCCAGATGGCCGGCGCCTTCCAGATGCTGCGCTCGAACGACCTGCTGTGGTCGCGCCTGATCAACGAGTACATGCTGGGTGAACGCCCCGCCATGAACGACCTGATGGCCTGGAACGCCGACGCCACCCGCATGCCCGCACGCATGCACTCGCAGTACCTGCGCCAACTGTTCCTGAACAACGACCTGGCCGCCGGTCGCTACCAGGTCCAAGGCCACCCCGTGTCGTTGACCAGCCTGCGCCTGCCCGTGTTCATCGTGGGCACCGTGACCGACCACGTGGCCCCCTGGCGCTCGGTCTACAAGCTGCATCACCTGAGCCCGGCAGAGATCAGCTTCGTGCTGACCAATGGCGGCCACAACGCCGGCATCGTCAGCCCGCCGGGCCCAACCCACCAACACACTCACCGCCATTACCAGTGCCTGACCCGCAGCGCCGACGGCGCCGCCCTGAGTGCCGACACCTGGCTCGCCCAGGCGCCCCAGGTCGAGGGCTCGTGGTGGCCGGCCTGGCGTGACTGGCTGGGAGCCCATTCAGGCGCCCCGGTCGCGCCCCCCGCCCTCGGCGCCCCCGAACACCCGGTGCTGTACGCCGCCCCCGGCCACTACGTGATGGAGAAGTGAATGACGCCCCCTCTGCAAGGCAAGCGCGGCCTGGTGGTCGGCATCGCCAATGAACACAGCATCGCCTGGGGTTGCGCCCGGGCTTTCCGCGACGCCGGGGCCGAGGTCGCCGTGACCTGGCTCAACGACAAGGCCCGCCCCCATGTCGAGCCGCTGGCCGACCAGCTTCAGGCAGCGATCCGCGCGCCACTCGATGTGGAGCAGCCCGGTCAGCTGGAAGCCCTGTTCGACACCCTGGGGCGAGAGTGGGGGCAGCTCGATTTCGTGCTGCACTCGATCGCCTTCGCCCCCATGGCCGACCTGCACGGCCGGGTGGTCGATTGCTCACGCGAGGGCTTTGCACGTGCCATGGACATCTCTTGCCACTCCTTCATCCGCATGGCGCGCCTGGCCGAGCCCCTGATGCACCAGGGCGGCACGCTGCTGACCATGAGCTACCTGGGCGCCGACGAGGTGGTGGCCAACTACGGCCTGATGGGCCCGGTCAAGGCCGCCCTCGAATCCAGCGTGCGCTACCTGGCCACCGAACTCGGCCCGCGAGGCATCCGCGTGAACGCGGTCTCGCCCGGCCCCTTGGCCACCCGCGCCGCCTCGGGCATCGCCCATTTCGACCAGCTGATGAGCCAGGCCACGGCACGCTCACCGCTGCGCCGCCTGGTGGGCCTCGATGAAGTCGGCGCCCTGTGCACCTTTCTGGCCAGCGACGGCGGCCGCGCCATCACCGGCGACACGCTGTACGTCGACGCTGGCGTCCACATCATGGGCTGAGCTTCCGATGCGATCACTTTCCAACCCCGCTTGCAGCACCCGGCCCCGGCTGAGCACTGGGTCCATTGCACTGGCCGGCAGCCTGTTGCTGGGCGCCTGCGCCCACACGCCCGCCCCACTGGCTTTGCCCACGGCCCCGGTGGCCGGTGTTTACGCCGAGGCCAGTGCCCCCGAAGGCCCGGCCGCCCCCACCCTGGCCTGGCACAGCTTCTTCACCGACCCGGCGCTGCAGGCCCTGATCACCCAGGCCCTGGCGAACAACCGCGATCTGCGCATCGCGGCTGCCCGGGTGCAACAGGCCCAGGCCGCCTGGGGCTTGCAACATGCGGCCAGCCTGCCCTCGGTGGTGGGCATGGCCGGCAACAGCCGGGTGCACCTGCCGGCCGGCATCAACCCGCTGGGCAGCACCGTGCAAGCCAGCGGGGCCAGCCTGGGCCTGGGCTTCGTGAGCTGGGAGGTGGATCTGTGGAACCGCCTGGGTCAGTTGCAGGATGCCGCGGCCCAGAATGCCGAAGCAGCCGAGCAGGCCCGACGGGGCGCCGAGCTCAGCCTGATGGCCCAGGTGGCCCAGGCCCATCTGGCCCTGGGTGAACTGGACGAACGCCTGGCCCTGGCACGCCAGGCCGAGGCCAGCCGCGCCGAGAGCCTGCGCATCTTCACGCGCCGCGTGGCCATGGGGGCGAGCTCGCGCCTGCAACTGACCCAGGTGCAGACCCTGCTGACGCAGGCGCAGGCCCTGGTGGTGCAGTTGGAGCAGGCCCGTGCCGCCCAGGCCCAGACCCTGATCGCCCTGGTGGGCACCCCCCTGGACCTGCCCGAGCGCGCCGACGCCCTGAGCCGACAAAGCCCGGTGGCCCAACTGCGCAGCGGCCTGCCCTCCGAACTGCTGCAGGCCCGGCCCGACATCGTGGCCGCCGAACACCAACTGCGCGCCGCCCATGCCCAGGTGGGCGCAGCCCGCGCCGCCTTCTACCCCAGCCTGACCCTGACCACCGCCCTGGGCACCACCAGCACGGATTTCGATGGCCTGTTCCGGGGCGCCAGCAAGGCTTGGCTGTTTGCCCCCAGCCTGAACCTGCCGCTGTTTGACGGAGGCCGGCGCGAGAACAACCTGAGCCTGCAGCAGGCGCGCCAGATCGAGGCCGTGGCGCAGTACGAGAAAAGCATCCAGAACGCCTTCCGCGAGGTGAACGACGCCCTGTCTGCCAGCCATGCGCTGGCCCAGCAGGTGCGCATCGCCGAGGCCGCTCTGCAGGCCCAGACCGAGCGCGCCCGCCTGTCCGAGCGCCGCTTTGACGCCGGGTCGGCAGCCTTTCTCGAGGTCCTGGACGCCCAGCGCGATCTGCTGGCCGCCGGGCAGCAACTGGTGCAGGCCCGCCGGGCCGCCATGGCCAGCCGCGTGCTGCTGTACGCCGCCCTGGGCGGCGGCACGCTGGCGGCGGCAGACGCCAGCCCAAGCACGACCGCCAGCCCCGCCAAGACCGCCACCGCACAACCCTGAGCACCCGCCTGCCGGAGCCGAGCCACACCATGAAAAAGCCTTCTTCCCTTCTCCCCATCGCTGCTGTTCTGGCCCTGGCCCTGGCCGCCGGGGCCTATGGCTGGACCCACCTGCGCGCCACCGGCCCCGGGCCGGGCTTTGTGAGCGGCAATGGGCGCATCGAGGCCACCGAGATCGACATTGCCACCAAGACCCCGGGCCGGGTGCTCGACATCCTGGTCGGCGAAGGCGATCTGGTCAGCGCCAACCAGCCGCTGGCCCACATGCAGATGCAGAGCCTGGAGGCCCAGCGCGACGAAGCCCGGGCGCGCCAGCGCCAGGCCGTGACCGGTGTGGCCAGCGCCGAAGCCCAGGTGGCCATGCGCGAAAGCGATGCCGCCGCCGCCCAAGCGGCCGTGGCCGCCCGCGAAGCTGACCTGGACAATGCCCAGCGCCGCCTGGCGCGCTCCACCGACCTGAGCCGCGACGGCGCCGCCTCGCAGCAGGAACTGGACGACGACCGGGCCCGCGCCCGCAGCGCCACGGCCGCCGTGGCCGCCGCCCGCGCCCAACTGGCCGCGGCCCAGAGCGCCATCGCCGCCGCCCGCTCGCAGGTGGGCAGCGCCCATGCCGCCGTCGTGGCCGGTGACGCCACCGTGGCCCGCATCCAGACCGAGATCGACGACGGCACCCTGGTAGCCCCGCGCGCCGGCCGCGTGCAGTACCGCGTGGCCCAGCCCGGCGAGGTGCTGGGCGCGGGTGGCAAGGTGCTGAACCTGGTGGACCTGTCCGAGGTGAACATGGGCTTTTTCGTGCCCGAGACCGTGGCCGGTCGCCTGGCCGTGGGCAGCGAGGTGCACCTGGTACTGGATGCCGCGCCGCAGTACGTGATCCCGGCCAAGGTGTCGTATGTGGCGGCCACCGCCCAGTTCACGCCCAAGACGGTCGAGACCGCCAGCGAGCGCCAGAAGCTGATGTTCAAGGTGAAGGCCCAGATCGACCGCGAGCTGCTGCGCCGCCATCTGCAGCAGGTCAAGACCGGCCTGCCCGGTGTGGCCTGGCTCAAGCTCGACCCCCAGGCCGAATGGCCCGCTGAACTGGCCGTGAAGGTGCCCCAGTGAGTGAAGCCTGCGCCAGCCTCCACGCGGTGAGCCTGCGCCACGGGGCCACCCTGGCCCTGGACAACATCACGCTGAGCCTGCCTGCGGGCTGCCGCGTGGGCCTGATCGGCCCCGACGGCGTGGGCAAGTCCAGCCTGCTGTCGCTGCTGGCCGGCGCCCGCGCGGTGCAGCAAGGTCGGGTCGAGACCCTGGGCGGCGACATGGCCAGCAGCGCCCACCGCGATGCCGTGTGCCCGCGCATCGCCTACATGCCGCAGGGCCTGGGCAAGAACCTCTACCCCACCTTGTCGGTGGAGGAAAACCTGCAGTTCTTCGGCCGCCTGTTCGGCCACAGCCCGGCCGAGCGCCGCCGCCGCATCGACAGCCTCACCGCCAGCACCGGGCTGTCGCCCTTCCTGAGCCGACCGGCCGGCAAGCTGTCGGGCGGCATGAAGCAGAAGCTGGGCCTGTGCTGCGCGCTGATCCACGACCCCGACCTGCTGATCCTGGATGAACCCACCACGGGCGTGGACCCGCTGTCGCGCAGCCAGTTCTGGGACCTGATCGACCGCATCCGCACCGAACGCCCGAGCATGAGCGTGATCGTGGCCACCGCCTACATGGAAGAGGCCGAGCGCTTCGACTGGCTGGTGGCCATGGATGCAGGCAAAGTGCTGGCCACGGGCAGTGCCCCCGAACTGCGCCAGCAGGCCGGCGCCGACACCCTGGAGGCCGCCTTCATTGCCCTGCTGCCCGAAGAGCGCCGCCGCGGTCACCAGGCCGTGCAGGTGCCGCCGCTGGACGCGGCGGCCGATCACAACATCGCCATCGAAGCCCAGGGCCTGACCATGCGCTTTGGCGATTTTGTGGCGGTGGACCATGTGGACTTCCGCATCCGGCGCGGTGAGATCTTCGGCTTTCTGGGCTCGAACGGCTGCGGCAAGTCGACCACCATGAAGATGCTGACCGGGCTGCTCAGTGCCACCGAGGGGCAGGCCTTGCTGTTCGGCCAGACCGTCAACCCCAACGACCTGGCGATTCGTCGGCGCGTGGGCTATATGTCGCAGGCCTTCTCGCTGTACAGCGAGCTCACGGTCGAACAGAACCTGGTGCTGCATGCACGCCTGTTCGGTGTGCCCGAGTCCGAGGTGGCCGGGCGTGTGGCGCACATGGTGCAGCGCTTCAGCCTCAGCGAGGTGGTGGGCAGCCTGCCCGAGAACCTGCCCCTGGGCATGCGCCAGCGCCTGTCGCTGGCGGTGGCCATGGTGCACCAGCCCGAGCTGCTGATCCTGGACGAGCCCACCTCGGGCGTGGACCCGGTGGCCCGCGACCTGTTCTGGCAGCTGATGATCGACCTGGCCCGCCAGGACGGGGTCACCATCTTCATTTCGACCCATTTCATGAACGAGGCCGAGCGCTGCGACCGCATCTCGCTGATGCATGCGGGCCGAGTGCTGGTCAGCGACACGCCGGCGGCCATCGTGCGCCAGCGCGGTGCGGCCACCCTGGAGGCCGCTTTCATCAGTTACCTGCGCGAGGCCACCGGCGACGAGGCCGCCCCCCAGGCCACCGCACCCGCAGCGACCGCCCCTGAAACAGCGGTGCCCACCCATTCCGGCACACCGGCACGGCGCAAGCGCTTCAGCCTGGCCCGGGCCCTGAGCTATTCGCTGCGCGAGGCCCTGGAACTGCAGCGCGACCCCGTGCGCGCCACCCTGGCCTTGCTGGGCACGGCCATCCTGATGTTCATCATCGGCTATGGCATCAGCCTGGACGTGGAAGACCTGTCTTACGCGGTGCTGGACCGCGACCAGACGGTGCTGAGCCAGAACTACGCCCTCAACCTGTCGGGCTCGCGCTACTTCATCGAACGCCCCCCCATCACCAGCGATGCCGAACTGGACCGCCGCCTGCGCAGCGGCGAGCTGGCCGTGGCCATCGAGATCCCGCCCGGCTTTGCCCGCGACCTGGAGCGCGGCCAGACCGTGAGCGTGGGGGCCTGGGTGGACGGCGCCATGCCCACCCGCGCCGAGACCGTGCGCGGCTATGTGCAGGCCCTGCACATGGGCTGGATCGCCGAGCAGGCCGAACAGCGCCTGGGCGTGCACCTGGCCGCCGCCAGCCAGATCGAAACCCGCTACCGCTACAACCCCGATGTGAAAAGCCTGCCCGCCATGGTGCCGGCGGTGATCCCGATGCTGCTGATGATGATCCCGGCCATGCTGACGGCCCTGTCGGTGGTGCGCGAGAAAGAGCTGGGCTCGATCATCAACCTGTACGTCACGCCCGTCACGCGCATGGAGTTTCTGCTGGGCAAGCAACTGCCCTATGTGGTGCTGGCGATGTTCAATTTCGCCCTCATGACCGTGCTGGCCGCCACCGTGTTCGGGGTGCCGGTGAAGGGCAGTGTGGCCACACTCACGCTGGCTGCCTTGCTGTTCGTGATCAGCGCCACGGGCTTCGGTCTGCTGGCCTCGACCTTCACGCGCAGCCAGATCGCGGCCATGTTCGTGACCATGATCGGCACCCTGATCCCCTGCGTGCAGTTTGCCGGCCTGCTCAACCCGGTGTCCTCACTGGAGGGCACAGGCGCCCTGATCGGGGCGGTGTACCCGGCCACCCACTTTCTGACCATCAGCCGCGGTGTGTTCAGCAAGGCGCTGGACCTGGGGGCGCTGACCGGTTCATTCTGGCCGCTGGCGGCCTCGATCCCGGTGATCCTGGGCCTGGCCGTGGCGCTGCTGAGAAAGCAGGAGAGCTGAGCCATGAGTCGACTCAAGAACATCTATCGCCTGGGCGTGAAAGAGCTGTGGAGCCTGATCCGCGACCCGATGATGCTGGTGCTGATCGCCTACACCTTCACGCTGTCGATCTACGTGGCCGCCACGGCCATGCCCGAGACGCTGCACAACGCCGCCATCGCGATCGTCGACGAAGACGGCTCGCCACTGTCGGGGCGCATTGCGCAGGCCTTCTACCCGCCACACTTCAACACGCCGCGCCTGCTGACCCTGACCGAGATGGATGCCGGCATGGACAGCGGCGACTACACCTTTGTGCTGGACATCCCACCGGACTTCCAGGCCGATGTGCTGGCCGGCAAGGCGCCGCGGGTGCAGCTCAATGTGGACGCCACGCGCATGAGCCAGGCCTTCACGGGCAGCAGCTACATCCAGCAGATGGTGTCCGACGAGGTGACCGAATTCGTGCACCGCTACCGGACGCCAACCCGGCTGCCGGTCGAGCTGAATGTGCACACGCGCTTCAACCCCAACCTGGAGCAGTCGTGGTTCGGCTCGCTGATGGAGATCATCAACAACGTCACCATGCTGTCCATCATCCTGACCGGTGCAGCCCTGATCCGCGAGCGCGAGCACGGCACCATCGAGCATCTGCTGGTGATGCCCGTGCGCCCGCTGGAGATCATGCTGGCCAAGGTCTGGGCCATGGGCCTGGTGGTGTGGAGTGCGGCGCTGATCGCGCTGATCTTCGTGGTGCAAGGGGCTTTGCACGTGCCCATCCAAGGCTCGCTGGCGTTGTTCATGCTGGCGGTGGCGCTGCACTTGTTCGCCACCACCTCGATGGGCATCTTCCTGGCGACGGTGGCCCGCTCGATGCCTCAGTTCGGCATGCTGCTGGTGCTGGTGCTGCTGCCCCTGGAACTGCTGTCGGGCGGCATGACGCCACGCGAAAGCATGCCCCGCCTGGTGCAGGACCTGATGCAGGCGGCCCCCACCACCCACTTTGTGACCGTGGCCCAGGCCATCCTGTACCGGGGCGCCGGCCTCGATGTGGTGTGGCCGGCACTGCTGGCCATTGCGGTGATCGGCAGTGTGCTGTTCAGCGCCGCGCTGGCCCGCTTTCGCAACACCATCAGCCAGATGGCATGAACGCCTGAGGCTCTGATGCCGTCGGAGACCCTGTCACAACCCGGTCATGCAGCCCACCGATACCCGCTGAGCCTCAGCCCCCGACGCTGACCTATCCTGTCGAAACGCCTTCAAAGAGGAACGATCCATGCCGCCAGAGACCCTTTCGCCCGCGCCCTTGGAGGCGCTGCAGACGGTGCGCAACCGCACCTTTGACGAGATCGCCGTGGGCGACTCCGAATCGATCCGTCGCCAGCTCACGGCCGAGGACATCCAGCTCTTCGCCATCCTATCGGGCGACGTGAACCCGCAGCACCTGGACGCCGATTACGCCGCCGCGTCGCGCTTTCATGGCGTGATCGCCCACGGCATGCTGGGCGGCGCGCTGATCTCGGCCGTGCTGGGCACGCGACTGCCCGGGCCAGGCACCATCTACCTCGGCCAGACCCTGCAGTTCATGGCCCCGGTGCGCATCGGCGACACGCTGGACGTGCAGGTCACGGTGACCGAGCGCGAGGAAACCAAGCGCCGCCTCAAGCTGGCCTGCAGCTGCGTCAATCAGGACGGGGTGACCGTGATCCGTGGCGAAGCGCAGGTGATCGCCCCCACCGAATCGGTGTCGCGCCCGCGCAGCACCCTGCCCGAGGTGCACCTGAGCGCCGGCAACGACGGCCCACGCCGCCTGCTGGCCGAAGCCCGCCCGCTGGGCCCGATCCGCATGGCCGTGGTCCACCCCTGCGACGCCCTGAGCCTGTCCGCCGCCCTCGATGCGCAGGCCGCCGGCCTGATCACCCCCGTGCTGGTGGCGCCCCGTGCGCGCCTGGCGTCAGTGGCCGCCGAAGCCGGCCTGAGCCTGGACGGCCTGCTCATCGAAGACGTGCCGCACAGCCATGCCGCGGCCGACCGCGCGGTCGAGCTGGTTCGGCAGGGCCAGGCCGAAGCCCTGATGAAGGGCAGCCTGCACACCGACGAACTCATGGCCGCCGTGGTGTCGGCCGAGCACGGCCTGCGCACCAAGCGCCGCATCAGCCACTGCTTTCTGATGCAGACCCCGGCCTACCCGCGACCCTTCATCATCACCGACGCGGCCATCAACATCGCCCCCGGCCTGGACGCCAAGGCCGACATCGTGCGCAATGCCATCGAACTGGCCCACGCCATCGGTGTGGCCCAGCCGCGGGTGGCCATCCTGGCCGCGGTGGAAACGGTCAACCCCGCCATGCCGGCCACGCTGGACGCCGCCGCCCTGTGCAAGATGGCCGACCGAGGCCAGATCAGCGGCGCCCTGCTTGATGGCCCGCTGGCCTTTGACAACGCGGTCTCGGCCGCGGCGGCCCACATCAAGGGCATCCAGTCCGAGGTGGCCGGACGTGCCGATGTGCTGGTGGTGCCCGACCTCGAAAGCGGCAACATGCTGGCCAAGCAGCTCGAATACCTGGGCGGCGCCGCCAGTGCCGGCATTGTGCTGGGCGCGCGCGTGCCCATCGTGCTGACCAGCCGGGCCGACTCGCGCGAAAGCCGCATCAGCTCGTGCGCGATTGCCGTGCTGCTGGCCCACCGCTACCGTGCCACCCCCCCTTGAGGAGCGCCATGAACACGCACATCCTGGTCCTGAACTGCGGCTCGTCGAGCATCAAGTTCGCCCTCTTCGACGCCAGCCGGCCGCCTCTGCCGCGCAGTCCGGTCTGGGGTGGCAAGATCGAAGGCATTGGCGGCCCCCAGGCCACCCACGGTGAAACCGGTCAGCCCCCGGTGGGCCTGAGCCTGGACCCGATCCAGCCCTACCACGCGGCACTCGAGCACATCGAGCGCCGCGTGCTGGCCCAGCCCGGCGCGCAACACCTGGCGGCGGTGGCGCACCGGGTGGTGCATGGCGGGTCCAAGTACTTCGAGCCGGTGGCGGTGAACACCCAGGTGCTGGCCGACCTGCGCGAGTACATTCCGCTGGCACCACTGCACCAGCCCTTTGCCCTGGAGGCCATCGAGGCCCTGCTGGAGCGCCAGCCCCAGTTGCTGCAGGTGGCCTGCTTTGACACGGCCTTTCACCACACCCTGCCCCAGGTCGAGCAGATGTTGCCCCTGCCCTATGCGGCCTGGGAGCGGGGGCTGCGCCGCTACGGCTTTCATGGCCTGTCGTACGCCTACCAGGCCCTGGTGCTGCCCGAGCGCCACGGCGCTGTGGCCCATGGCCGCACCGTGGTGGCCCACCTGGGCTCCGGCGCCAGCCTGTGCGCTCTGAACGATCTGAAAAGCGTGGCCACCACCATGGGCTTCTCGGCCCTGGATGGCCTGATGATGGGCACGCGCTGTGGCGCGCTCGACCCTGGCGCGGTGATCTACCTGATGGAAATCGAGAAACTGAGCCTGCAGCAGGTCGCCCATGTGCTGTACCACGAGTCGGGCCTGCTGGGGGTGTCGGGCCTGTCCTCCGATCCGCGTGTGCTGCTGGCCCACGAGGCCGGCAATGAGCGTGCCCGCGCCGCGCTTGACCTCTATGTGCGGCGCATCGTGCGCGAGATCGGTGCCCTGGTGGCCGTGCAGGGCGGGCTGGACCTGCTGGTCTTCACCGCCGGCGTGGGGGAACACAACGCCGAGATCCGTTCGCGCATCTGCCAGCAACTGGGCTTTCTGGGTCTGCGCCTGGACAACGCCGCCAACCAGGCCCACCAGGCCTGCATCTCGGCGCCCGACAGCGCGGTGCGGGTGGCCGTCGAGCCGGCCAACGAGGAATGGGTGGCGGCCCGGGCGGCGGCCCGGCTGGTGGGGTTGGCGGTTGACAGCGATGGCAGGTAGCTCACAGATGTCAAAGCAGGCATGGATTCTGGCGTGCGGGTGAAGCCCGCGTGACCCTGATCGAATCACCAATGCGCAGGCTTGCTGGCGGGCTTCTTGCGTGTAGGCACGTTGATGGGCATTTGCGCTTGCGCCAATTCATCGTCCCGGATGTATCGGCGAACCCAGTGAGCCAAGTCCGTCAATCTTTTGTTGGGCACCTTGCCCGTGCCTGCACTCGGCTCACGCAAAGGCATCACCAACCCAATTTTGACCGCAGGAACATCTGCGCGCACCCTGCGCAATGCGGGCTCCAGATCGCTGTCGTTCGAACAAATCACCAATTGCTCACTCTGCCCCAGCACCGCATCGCGATAGATGTGCAGGGCCATGTTCACATCCGTCTGCTTCTCCTCAATCATCCAGACTGGCAACACATCGTTCTTGTCGGGTGCCTGCCCCGGTTCGTACCGGGGCAATGCCGTGGGCTCAAAGACATGAAACCCCTGGATGATTTCCAGCAACTGCGGATGGCGGGCTCGCAATGCGCGGTGGTATTGGGTTTGCGCCTGAGCCGACGCCTCACCATGCCGGGCATAGGATGCTTTGATGGGCGCAGTGAAAAATTTGATCGTGTCGACGACCGCAGAGGGGTCCTGAATCTGGACGATGCGATCTCTGAACAGAGCGGCCACATCGAGCCATTTGTAAGGTGTGCCTTTGAGTCGCGAGTAATACAGGTTGAAGCCGTCGACGTAGATCGTTGTTCGAGACACTTTGGAATCCACCCATGAAAAAGCCACCTTGCGGTGGCCTTTTCGCCCCAAGCCTGAGTCAACCAAATGACACCGCGAGGGGATTGTAGGAAGCCATTTTAGCGGTCCGCCTGTGATCTGTACGGGCCAGAACAGTGCAAAGACCGCCGCTCATCCAGCCTCAGCCCACTGCCCACTGCCCCTAGCCATGAGCCATGAGCCATGAGGCACATCGGATCCCATTGACGTAGAGACCTCAAGGCTGGCCCAGGTCCATCAGCAGCCGGGTGGTCAGGTACAGGCGGGGCACGATGGAATCGACCTCGATGTACTCGTCCCGGGCGTGGTAGCCGAAACCGGCCAGGCCAAAACTCTCGACCACGGCCGCCTTGCCCGAGCGGCTGGCAAAGCCGGCATCGGTGGCCGCACCCACCATGTCAACCAGGGCCAAAGGGCGGCCATCCAGCTCAGCGTAGATGCCTTGGGCACGCTGGGCCACGGCCCGACCGGTGGCAGAAGCCAGGTAGGGCGGGCGCCCGATGGTCATGGTGACGGTGGTCTCGGTGTCGGGCACCACCTTGTTGCGTTGCACGGCCGCCTGCAGCTTTTCGTTCAAGGCTTCTGCCGCACCAGGCTGGGTGGTGCGCACATCGGCGCCCGCGGTGGCCAGTTCGGGAATCTGGTTGCGCACCGTGCCCGACTGCGAGGTGGTCCAGTTCAGTTGGGCGCCGGGCACGCTCTTGGCGATGTCGCGGGTCTGCACCAGTTGGTTCGACAGTTCGATCAAGGCGTTGCGGCCCAGCTCGGGGGCTGCACCGGCGTGCGAAGCTTTGCCCTTGACCTGCAGGGTCACGGTGGCCGTGCCGGCCGCCCCCAGCAGCAGCCCCTCCTGGCGCGCCACGGCCTTGGCGGCCGTGGGCTCGAAGGACAGCACCACATCCTGCTGCGCACCCAGGGTGGCAATGGTCTCGCCCGAACCGATCGAGCCCACCTCTTCGTCGGGGTTGAACAGCACGGTCAGGGTGGCGTAGTCGGTCCAGCCCCGCTCACGCAGCAAAGCCAGTGAATGCAGGATGACCGCGATGCCGCCCTTGTCATCGGCAATGCCCGGGCCATAGATGCGGCCACCCTCCACCTTGTAGGCCTGGGTCTTGAGGATGCCGGGCTGGTAAACCGTGTCCATGTGCGCCTGCAGCATCAGGTGCTTGCGCCCCGTGCCCTGTAGGGTGCCGATCACGATGTCGGCCCCAGCGCCCGCCGTGGTCTTGCGGCGCTCGGTCTTGAAGCCCAGGGCCTGCAGCCGCTGCTCGGTGAACGCCGCCATGCGGGCCAGGCCCGCCACATCCGAGCTGCCCGATTCGATCATCACCATCTCACGGAGGCTCTCGATCACGGCCGGCTGGGCTTTTTCGGCCGCCGCCTTCAGGGTCGCATCAGGGGCGGCAAGCGCCCCGATGGAGCCAGCAGCCAAACAAAGAGCGCTCAGCCAGCGGGCGGGTTGGGAAAGACGGAAGGGCATGGGGAATCTCCTGGCAGTCAATGAGGGTTTGAGACAGCGGTGCGCAAACTATAGCCAGCCCGAGGGGACTGGCTGCTCGCCCAGGTGACAGCAGCCCAAGGGCACAATATCAACCCGAATCCATACACCCCCTTCCCCCCGACATGCCCCGCATCCAGTTCACGCTGCCCGAGCGCTTTCTTTTCTCGACCGACATCCAGATCTACATCAGCCACGTCAATCAGGGCGGTCACCTCGACAACGCACAGTTGCTGACCCTGGTGTCCGAGGCACGCGTGCGCTTTTTCAAATGGCTGGGCTACCGCGAGTCGGGGGTGGAGGGGCTGAGCATCGTGGTGGGCGACATCGTGGCCCAGTACAAATCCGAGGGTTTTCACGGCGAAACCATGCAGGTCGAGATGCTGCCCGAAGACTTCAACCGCTATGGCTTCGACCTGGTGTTCCGCATGACCGAGCGCGACTCGGGCCGCGAGGTGGCCCGCGGCAAGATCGGGGTGGTGTTTGTGGGCCGGGTCGACAAGAAGGTGACCCTGGTGCCCGAGGCCTTCCTGGCGCGGCTGGCAGCCGCCCAGGCCTGACCTCACGGCTTCTTGATCCAGCCCCCTGGCGCGCCGCACGGGGCGTGGCACCATGGGCGATTTTTCCCCCTCCTCCTGAGCCCACGATGAACCCAACCTCCTGGCTGGCCTACGACCACTATGCCTACGCTGCCTTTGCCGTGCTGGGCACGCTGGCGGCGGTGCTGTTCATTCAATGGGCGCTGCTGCGCTCGCGCTGGGCCGGCTGGCTGCAGGGTCTGCAGGGGGTGGCGCCGCCGTTCATCAACATCATTGGCGTGCTGTTCGGCCTGACGCTGGCCTTTTTGGCCAACGACACCTGGAGCGCCCACGACAAGGCCATGTCGGCCGTCTACCAGGAGGCTGACGCCCTGCGCACCTTGCGCGTGCTGGGCCACGACCTGCCTGCGCCGCTGCACCAGGCGCTCGACGAAACGGTGCTGGCCTATGCCCGTGCCAGCGCGGCCGAGTGGCCTGAGCTGGCTCGGCGCGAGCAGAGCCCGGCCGTGCAGGCCCAGGGCGAGGCCTTGCTGCACCTGCTGGCCAGCCGGGCGGTGGAGCAAGCCGCCGGCGCCGGCGTGCAGGCCCAGATGCTGCGCGAGGCGCGGCTGCTGGCGGGCCAGCGTGACCTGCGCATTGCCCTCAGCCAGACCCACATCAACCCGCTGAAATGGCTGGGCATGGCGTTTCTGGGCTTTGTCACGCTGTTGTCGGTGGCGGTGGTGCACATCGACCGGCCCCGGGTGGTGGCCACGGCCACGGTGCTGTTTGCGCTGGCGGCGGCCCCCACGGCCACCATCGTGCTGATCCAGGGCAACCCCTTCCAGCAGCCCACGGCTGTGACACCGGCGCCGCTGTTGGCGGCCACGGGCCGCCCCTGAGGCCAGGGCACGGCCTCCTATAATCAGCCGCCTTGGGACTGCCCCAAGGCGTGGCCCGACCGGCCCTCTGGGCCGGCCTTGGCTTCTTAACCCCCAATACACACCAGCGTGCGCGTGAAGTCGGTTGCGATGACCCCACAGCCATCGGTCGCCTGCGCGCTGGCCACCCGTCCACACGCCGGCCCATGCCCCCTTTGAAACCTCAAGCCCCGGCCGGCAGGCCCTCCCCCGGCCCCGGGCTGCAGCGCGGCCGCGCCGGGCTCTGGACCTGGCTGGGCCTGTTCGCGCTGGCCCTTTTGTGGCTGCTGCCCCTGGGCACCCGGGCCCTGATCACCCCCGACGAAGGCCGCTACGCCACCCTGTCGCTGGGCATGCTGCACAGCGGCGACTGGATCACCCCGCGCCTGAACGGCCTGCTGTATTTTGAAAAGCCGCCCCTGCAGTACTGGGGCGGGGCGCTGGCCATGGCCGTGCTGGGGGTGAGCGACTTCAGCGCCCGGCTGTGGTCCGGCCTGGCCGGGCTGCTGACCCTGGGCCTGGTGGGCCACACCGCCAGCCGGCTGTGGGGCGAGCGCACCGGCCGCATTGCGCTGCTGACCGGCGCGGGCACCACCTGGCTGGTGCTGAACAGCCATTTTTTGTCGCTTGATGCCGGCCTGTGTGCGGCCCTGACGTTGGCGCTGTGCGGCTTTCTGCTGGGCCAGCAGGCGCAGGCCGAGGGGCGGCCGCGCAGCGGCTGGATGCTGGCGGCCTGGGCGGGCCTGGCGCTGGCGGTGCTCAGCAAGGGCCTGGTGGGCCTGCTGATCCCGGGCGCGGTGCTGGTGTTGCACAGCCTGTGGCGGCTCGATTTCCGCATCTGGCGGGCCATGCGCTGGGGCCCGGGCCTGCTGCTGTTCGCCCTGATCACCGTGCCCTGGTTCTGGGCGGTGTCGGCGCGCAACCCCGACTTTGCCTGGTTCTTTTTTGTGCACGAGCACTTTGACCGCTACCTCAAGCCCGATCACAACCGCTCGGGCCCGGTCTGGTACTTTTTGCCCTTTCTGCTGCTGGGTTTTCTGCCCTGGACCAGCGCCCTGCCCTGGCTGACCCGGGTGCGCCGCAGCGACTTTGCGTCGAGCTTTCTGCTCTTGTGGGCGGGCTTTGTGCTGCTGTTCTTCAGCATCTCCAGCTCCAAGCTGCCCTCGTACATCCTGCCCATGTTCCCGGCCCTGGTGCTGCTGCTGGCCCCGGCCATCGAGCGCGCCAGCCAGCGGGCCCTGGCCTGGCACCTGGGGCTGCCGGCCCTGCTGTGGCTGGGCGGCGGCCTGGCCTGGCTGCTGGCCGAGCGCATCGCGGGCAGCGACAGCGACCCGGTCGTGGCGCACACCCTGCTCAACGGCATCGGCCTGGCCAGCGCCCTGTTTCTGAGCGCCTGTGGCCTGGCCTGGTGGCTGCTGCGTCGCAACCGCCGGCTGCTGGCCGTGGGGGTGGTGGGCATCAGTCACTGTGCCTGCGTGCTGATCGGCCTGCAGGCGCACAACGGCTACGGTTTGCAGAAAAGCAGCGCGGAGTTGGTGCAGGCGGTGCCCGAGGCCTTCGACCCCGCCGTGCCGGTGTACGCCGTGCGCAGCTACGACCAGACCCTGCCCTTTTACCTGCGCCGCCCGGTCACCCTGGTGGACTACCGCGACGAATTCAGCTTTGGCGAGCAGCACGAGCCCCAGCGCTGGATCGCCAGCCTGCCCGAGTTCGTGGCCCGCTGGCAGGCCGAGCCGCGTGGCGTGGCCTACCTCGAAGGCGACACGCTGAAAGAACTCACCGCCCTGGGCCTGCAGGCCCGGGTGGTGCTGCGCGACGATCGCCGCGTGCTGCTGGCCAAGCCCTGAGCCCTGCCCCCTTTTTCTGCCCCACACCCCCATGAAAATCACCGACTTCCTGTTTGTCCTGGCCGGCGTGCTGCTGAACGCGGGCGCCCAGCTGCTGCTCAAATCGGGCGCCAGCGCGGTCGGGCCGATCCAGGGCTTCGAGGGCCTGCGCAACGTGGCACTCACCTTGGCCTTCCACCCCGGGGTGATCGGCGGGTTGTTCTGCTATGTGCTGAGCGTGGTGCTGTGGATCGTGGCCCTGTCGCGCGTCGATGTGAGCATGGCCTACCCCATGCTGTCGATCGGCTATGTGGTCAATGCGCTGCTGGCCTCGGCCCTGCTGGGCGAGGTGATCTCGGCCCAGCGCTGGGGCGGCATGGCCATCATCTTGTTGGGCGTCGCTATCATCGCCCGCAGCTGAACCCGCCTCTTGGAGCCCCTCTTGCAAGCCTTTCTGCCTTTCACCCGCCCCTCGATCGACGAAGCCACCATTGAAGACGTGGGCGCCGTGCTGCGCTCAGGTTGGCTGACCACCGGCCCGCGCTGCCAGGCCCTGGAGGCCGCGCTGTCGGCCCGCTTTGGTGGCCGCCCGGTGCGCCTGGCCAGCTCGGCCACCGCCACCCTGGAGCTGGGCCTGCGGCTGGCCGGCGTGGGCCCCGGCGACGAGGTGATCACCACCGCCCTGACCTGGGTGGCCACCGGCAACGTGATCCTGCAGGTGGGGGCCCGCCCCGTGCTGGTGGACATCGACCCCGCCACCCGCAACTTCGACCTGGACCTGGTGGAAGCCGCCATCACCCCGCGTACCAAAGCCCTGCTGCCGGTGGACCTGGCCGGCCTGCCGGTGGACCGACAGCGCCTGTATGACATCGCCCAGCGCCATGGCCTGCGCGTGATCGAGGACGCGGCCCAGTCCATGGGCGCGAACTGGGCCGGCGAAGAGATCGGCCTGAAGGGCGACCTGGTGTCGTTCAGCTTCCATGCCAACAAGAACATGACCACGGCCGAAGGCGGCTGCCTGGTGATGAACAACGAAGACGAGGCCCGACGTTTCGAGCGCCTGCGCCTGCAGGGCGTGGTGCGCTTCCCCGACGGCAGCGCCGATGTGGAAGAGCTGGGGGGCAAATGCAACCTGACCGACGTGGCCGCGGCCATCGGGCTGGGCCAGCTCAAGCAACTCGACGGCTTCAACCAGCGCCGCATCGCGCTGGCCCAGCGCTACTTTGAGCTGTTCCCGCGCGATCTGGGCTTTGATTTGCCGCTGGCCGATTTCCAGCAGAGCAACTGGCACATGTTCCAGCCCCTGCTGCCCGTGGGCCTGGCCCGGGCCGATTTCATCGCCCGCATGCGCGAGCAGGGCATCGGCATCGGGGTGCACTACCCGGCCATGCACCTGTTCACGCTGTACCGCAAAATGGGCCACTTTGAAGGCCAGTTCCCGCACGCCGAAGACGTGGGCCGCCGCACCGTGACCCTGCCCCTATTCCCGGCCATGGCCGACAGCGATGTCGACCGCGTGTGCGCAGCCGTGCGCCTGGCCTTGTCCTGATTTTTTGGTGAGCCGCTTTTGAACACCACTCTTGCCTCCCCCCTGCCCGCCGACCGCCACCCGGACGATCCGGTGCTGAGCGTGGTCATTCCGGTCTACAACGAAGAAGACGGCCTGGCCCAGCTGTTTGCGCGCCTCTACCCTGCACTTGACCAGTTGGGCGTGCGCTACGAGGTGGTGTTCGTCAACGACGGCAGCCGCGACCGCTCGCCGGGCATCCTGGCCGAGCAGTTCGACCGGCGCCCCGACGTGACCCGGGTGATCCTGTTCAACGGCAATTTCGGTCAGCACCGCGCCATCCTGGCCGGCTTTGCCCATTGCCGCGGCGAGCGCATCGTGACCCTGGATGCCGACCTGCAGAACCCACCCGAAGACATCGCCACCCTGCTGGCCAAGATGGATGAAGGCCACGACTACGTGGGCTCGATCCGCCGCCAGCGCCATGATGTGGCCTGGCGCAAGTGGGCCAGCAAGGCCATGAACCGCCTGCGCGCCAAGCTCACCCGCATCGACATCACCGACCAGGGCTGCATGCTGCGCGCCTACAGCCGCAACATCGTGTCGCTGATCAACCAGTGCGGCGAGATGAACACCTTCATCCCGGCGCTGGCCTACCAGTTCTCACGCAACCCCGCCGAGGTGGTGGTGGGCCACGAGGAGCGCTTTGCCGGTGAATCGAAATACTCGCTGTACAGCCTGATCCGGCTCAACTTCGACCTGGTGACCAGCTTCTCGGTGGTGCCGCTGCAATGGTTCTCGCTGATGGGCATGGCCATCTCGGCCGGCGCCGGGCTGCTGGTGCTGCTGCTGATCGGGCGACGCATCGTGATCGGCCCCGAGGAAGGCGGCCTGTTCACCCTGTTCGCGATCGCCTTCTTCCTGATCGGCCTGGCCCTGTTCGGCATCGGCCTGATCGGCGAGTACGTGGGCCGCATCTACAGCGAGGTGCGGCAACGCCCGCGCTATGTGATCAGCGCCATCCTGGAGCAGAAGCGATGAGCGCACCCAGTGCCGTCGTCTTCGCCTACCACAACGTGGGCGTGCGCCTGCTCAAGGTGCTGATCGACGCCGGGGTGCAGATCCGGCTGGTGGTCACCCATGCCGACAACCCGAACGAAACCATCTGGTTTGGCAGCGTGGCCCAGGTGGCGGCCGAACATGGCCTGCCCTGCATCACGCCCGAGACGGCCGACAGCCCCGAGCTGCTCAGCCAGTTGCAGGCCCTGGCCCCCGACTACCTGTTCTCGTTCTATTACCGCTACATGCTGCCTCAGGCGCTGCTCGAAGTGCCCCGGCGCGGCGCCTACAACCTGCATGGCTCGCTGCTGCCGCGCTACCGAGGCCGGGCCCCGGTGAATTGGGCCGTGGTGCGCGGCGAACGCGAGATCGGCGCCACCCTGCATGTGATGAACGCCAAGCCCGACCACGGGGCCATCGTCGACCAGCAGGCCGTGCCCATCCTGAGCAACGACACCGCCCGCGAGGTGTTCGACAAGGTCACGCTGGCCGCCGAACTGGTGCTGGCCCGCTGCCTGCCCGGCTTGTTGGCCGGCACCGCCGTGCTGCAGCCGCAGCAACACATCGCTGGCCAGTACTTCGGCCGCCGCACGCCTGAAGACGGGCGCATTCCGGCCACAGCCACGGCCTGGCAGGCGCACAACCGGGTGCGCGGCGTGGCCCCGCCCGACTACCCCGGCGCCTTCTTCGACACGGCAGGCAGGCGCCTCCAGATCGACCGCACCCTGTGGCTCGGCCCCCCGGGCCCGGCGGATCAAGAGGGGTGCACGCCCCCCGCAGAGAACAGGCTGGCCCTGCTGGTGCAGGACGGTCGCCTGCTGCTGCGCGGCGCCGACGGCGTGCTGCTGCCAGTGCTGGCCGCGCGGCTCGATGGCAGCGCGCTGGACGCAGCCCGTTTTCAATCGCTTTACCCCGGGCAGGCGCTGACGCCTCGCGACTGAGCGAAAATCCCGGCATTGACAGGAAAAAATCTTGAAAAACGTCCTCATCCTTGGCGTCAACGGCTTCATCGGCCACCACCTGACGCGCCACATCATCGAAACCACCGACTGGCACATCTACGGCATGGACATGCAGTCCGAGCGCGTGCAGCCCTGGATGGACCACCCCCGCTTCCACTTCTTTGAAGGTGACATCACCATCAACAAAGAGTGGATCGAGTACCACGTGCGCAAGTGCGACGTGGTGCTGCCCCTGGTGGCCATCGCCACCCCGGCCACCTATGTGAGCGACCCGCTGCGCGTGTTCGAGCTCGACTTTGAGGCCAACCTCGAGATCGTGCGCCACTGCGTCAAGTACAAGAAACGCATCGTGTTCCCGAGCACCAGCGAGGTGTACGGCATGTGCGGCGACGACGAGTTCGATCCCGAGGCCTCGCCCCTGGTCTACGGCCCGATCAACAAGCCGCGCTGGATCTACGCCTGCTCCAAGCAGCTGCTCGACCGCGTGATCCACGCCTACGGCCAGCAGCACGGCCTGGACTACACCTTGTTCCGCCCCTTCAACTGGATCGGCCCGGGCCTGGACAACCTGCACACCGCCAAGGAAGGCTCCAGCCGCGTGATCACCCAGTTCCTGGGCCACATCGTGCGCGGCGAGCCGATCAAGCTGGTGGACGGCGGGGCCCAGCGCCGCTGCTTCACCGACATCGAAGACGGCATCCGCGCGCTGATGCTGATCCTGGCCAATCAGGACGGCTGCGCCACCCGCAACATCTACAACATCGGCAACCCGAGCAACGACCTGTCGGTGCGCGAGCTGGTGGGCGAGATGATGGCCCTGGCCGCCAGCATCCCCGAGTACCGCGACCACGCGGCCCAGGTCACCGTGCTGGAGACCACCTCGGCCGAGTACTACGGCAAGGGCTACCAGGACGTGGAACGCCGCGTGCCCAAGATCGCCAACACCCAGGCCGACCTGGGCTGGAAGCCTGAGGTGACCATGCAGCAGGCCTTGGCCCGCCTTTTTGAACATTACAAAGACCAACTCGACAGCGCCCGGGGTCTCATCAACTGATCGCCCAGCGGCCTGGAATTGAAGCCATGGGCGTGATTGCACTGAAGATCGATGTGGACACCTGGCGCGGCACGCGCGAGGGCGTGCCGGCGCTGGCCAAGCTGCTGGAGCGGCTGGACGCGCCGGCCACCTTTTTGTTCAGCCTGGGGCCCGACCACACGGGTCGCGCGCTCAAGCGCGTGTTCCGGCCGGGCTTTTTCGGCAAGGTGGCGCGCACCTCGGTGGTCGAGCACTACGGCCTCAAGACCCTGATGTACGGAGTGCTGCTGCCCGGCCCCGACATCGGCCGACGCGAGGCCGAAGGCCTGCGCGCCATCGCCCGCGCTGGCTTCGAGACCGGCGTGCACACCTGGGACCACGTGCGCTGGCAAGACCACGTGGCCGGCGCCAGCGAGGCCTGGACACGGCGCGAGCTCACCCGGGCCGTGGAGCGTTACAGCGAGATCTTCGGCGCCCGCCCCAGCGTGCATGGGGCTGCCGGCTGGCAGATGAACGAGGCGGCCTACCGGCTGCAAAAAGAGCTGGGCTTCAGCGTGGCCTCCGACGGCCGCGGCACCCAGCCCTACTGGCCTTGCGATGCCCAGGGCGAGGTGATCGGCCCGGTGCAGTTGCCCACCACCCTGCCCACGCTCGACGAGCTGCTGGGCCTGGACGGCTGGACCGTGGACAACGTGCACGAGGCCCTGCTGGCGCACACCCGCGAGGTGGCGCCGCTGCACGTCTACACCCTGCACGCCGAACTCGAAGGCCAAAAACTGGCCCCGGTGTTCGAACGCCTGTTGCGCGGCTGGCGCGACCAGGGCTACCGCTTTGCCACCCTGGGCGAGTGCGCCGCGTACCTGCAGCCGGCCCGCCTGCCACGCTGCCCCGTGGGGCTGGGGACCATCCCGGGGCGCAGCGGCGAGTTGGTGGTGCAGCAGCCTTCGCTCGCGCGCTGAGTCGGCGTCGGCGACCTGGCGTGGCCTCGCCAGCACGTTTTGGCCTGCGCCGATATAGTCGGCGACATGTCCGCACCGCCAGCATCGTCCAGCGCCCGCCCCGGGCAAGCCCACTCACCAACCCCACCTGAAGACCCCGACCACGGGCTGGACCGCAGCGCGCTGCTGGCCCTGGCGGCCATTCTCATGGGCGTGGGGCTGGGCACACTGGACACCGCCATCGCCAACACCGCGCTGCCCGCGATTGCCCACGACCTGAATGCGCCGCCGGCGGCCTCGATCTGGGTGGTGAATGCCTACCAACTGGCCACGGTGGCCCTGCTGCTGCCGTTTGCGGCGCTGGGCGACCGGATCGGGCCCCGGCGCGTGTTCATGGGCGGGCTGGCCTTTTTCACGCTGGCCTCGCTGGCCTGTGCGCTGGCGCCCACGCTGCCGCTGCTGGCGCTGGCCCGGGGCCTGCAGGGCATGGGGGCGGCCGCCATCATGAGCGTGAACATCGCGCTGATCCGGTTGCTGTACCCGGCCTCGCGCCTGGGGCGCGGCGTGGGCATGAACGCGCTGGTGGTGGGGGTGTTCTTTGCGGTCGGGCCCACGGTGGCCTCGCTGGTGCTGAGCGTGGCCGACTGGCCCTGGCTGTTCGCCATCAATGTGCCGCTGGGCTTGCTGGCCCTGGGGTTTGGCTGGCACACGCTGCCCCACAGCCCGCCGCGTGACCATGGCTTCGACCCGCTGACGGCGGTGTTCACCGCCCTCACCTTCTCCACCCTGATCGGTGCCCTGGGCGCGGCGGCCCAGCAAGAGCCCTGGGCCCTGGTGGCGATTCCGGCCAGCGTGACAGTGGTGGCCGGGGCGTTGCTGCTGTGGCGCCAGGCCGGGCACCCGGCGCCCATGCTGCCGGTGGACCTGATGCGCCGGCCCCTGTTTGCCCTGTCGGTGCTGACGGCGCTGAGCGCCTTTGCCACCCAGGGCCTGGCCTTTGTCTCGCTGCCCTTCTTTCTGGAGCAGGTGCTGCACCGCAATCCGGTGGACACCGGCTTTCTGATGTCGGCCTGGCCGGTGGTGGTGGCCGCGGCCGCCCCCTGGGCCGGGCGCCTGTCAGACCGCCACCCGCCGGGGTTGCTGGGAGGCATCGGGCTGGCCGTGTTGAGTGCGGGCATGCTGTCGCTGGCGCTGTTGCCCGATCAGCCCGGCACGCTGGACCTGGTGCTGCGCCTGTGCCTGTGTGGCGCCGGGTTCGGCTTCTTCCAGTCGCCCAATCTGCGCGCCCTGATGTCGAGTGCCCCGCCCGAGCGCGCCAGTGGGGCCAGCGGCATGATCGCGCTGGCGCGCCTGACCGGCCAGGCCAGCGGGGCGGCCGGCGTGGCGCTGTGCTTTGCCCTGGGGGGCACGCAGGGTGCCAAGACAGCGCTGGCGGTGGGTTGCGGCACGGCCGCGCTGGGCGCCGTGGCCAGCACGGCCCGGCTGTTCACCCGCGCGCGCTGAGACGCTGAGACGCTGAGACGCTGAGACGCTGAGACGCTGAGAGCCTGCCCGCTCAGAAACCCAGGCGTTTGGCCGATGAGAGGGTGCTGACCACTTCGCTGGTGGCCTGGGCGAAGGCGGTTCCTGGGGCCAGGGCGTCTTCGGCCTCGCGCATGCGACGCTGGTTGATCAGGTCGCCCACCTGACCCGCCACGCGGTGGAAGTGGGCATGCCGCCCCACCAGGGTGCTGAAGGTGGGGCGCTCGGCCAGGCGCTGGCCATCGCCATAAATCCACTTGCCCAGCGCGCAACAGTCATCGCGCGACAGCGTGGCGGTATCGACCTGGCTGCGGTCTTCAATGGCCTGGCGCAGCTTGACCTTCCATTGGCGGTGGGCGTCGATGATGGCGTCCACATCCACGCCTTCGACCAACGCTGCGGCGCGATGCCCCGGCAGCCGGAACTCATCCACCGTGGCAGCCATGGTCACGGCCACCCGGCGTTGTGAACCAGCGGCAGCGGCGGTTTCCTCGACCAGCGCGGCGTTGGCCTGGGTGTTGCGGTCCAGCTCCTGCACGGCGGCGCCGATCTGGCTCACGCCCAGGCTTTGTTCACGCGCGCCATTGGCCACCTCGTCGAGCAGCGACTTCACGTTCTCGGCACTCGCCACGATCTCCTGCATGGTCTGGCCGGCCTGGCGCACCACGGCCGAGCCCGAGCTGACCTCTTCGGTGCTGCCCGCGATCAGGGTCTTGATCTCTTTGGCGGCCACGGCACTGCGCTGAGCCAGACTGCGCACCTCGCCCGCCACCACGGCAAAGCCGCGGCCCTGCTCGCCGGCACGGGCCGCTTCCACGGCCGCATTCAGCGCCAGGATGTTGGTCTGGAAGGCAATGCCATCAATCACACCAATGATGTCGCTGATCTTTTGCGACGAGGCCTGGATGCGTTCCATGGTCTGCACCACCGAGCCCATGACCCGCCCACCATGCTCGGCCGTGCTGGCGTTCTCCTGGGCGATCTCGGAGGCCCGGCGCACAGATTCGGCCGTCATCTGGATGGTCGAGGTGGTCTGTTCGAGGGCGGCCGACGACTGCTCCAGCGCGGCAGCCGCCTGCTCGGTGCGGGCCGACAGGTCGGCCGTGCCCTGGGCAATCTCGGTGCTGGCCTGCACCACCTGGTCGCTGGCCTCCTGCACCTGGCGCACGGTGTCGGTGAGCGAGGTCTGCATGTTGCCCAGTTCACGCATGAGGTCGGACACCTCGTCATGCCCCTTGGTGTCGACGCGGGTGCGCAAATCGCCCATCGAAATGCTCAGCAGGAACTTGCGCAGCAGCTTGAAGCCCCCGGTCATCGAGCGGTAAAAGCCCATGAAAAAGTAAAGCGCCACCAACAGGCTCAGCCCCGTCAGTGCTGCCGTCAGGCCCACGTGCAGGCGCAGCGCCTCCTGGCGCTCGGCCAGCATGTCGTCAAGCACCGCCAGGTTCTGCTTCACCTGGTCCGACTGGGCCTGCAAGGCCTCGGTGGCCAGCACGCGAAAGGCCTCGGCATCGCCCTTCACATCAACCTGCCCGGGTGGGAAGCTGCTGTGCGCGGCGCCCTCCAGACGCAGCAGCAGGGCCGCGGCATCGGTCTTCAGGCGGCTGCCGGCGGCGGGGGCCGCGGCGCGCACCTTGTCAAGGTTGTCGGTCAGCAACTGGCGCTCGTGGGCCAGCACACCCAGCAAGGCATACAACCTTGCGGCCACGTCGGGCTTGAGCTGGCCGCCAGCCAGGGCCGCCCGGCCCAGGCCACGCAGCTCGGCCGTGTCACGCAGCAGGCCCGGCGGCTGCATCAGCGTGGCGCCCACGAGGTGGAACGAGGCCAGGTCGGAGTCCAGCGCCAGCCCCGAGCCGTCGGTGACACGGTCCTGCAATTGGCTGAGGGCGGCGGCCAATTTGTTCATGGCGGTAAACACAGCCTCGGGGGTGCTGTTGGCCTGGCTGGCCGCCTGACTGGCCTCCAGCACCTGGCGCAGCGCTGCCGTGCTGCCCAGTCGCTCACCCAACTCAGCATCCAGCGCCTGCAGCTTCTGCAAGGCCTGCTGGTACTGCGCCTGGGCCTGGGCCAGTTCGCCTCCGGCCTGCCCCGCTGCCGCGCTGCGGGCCCGGTAGCGCCACACGCTGGCGGCATCCACCACGGGGGCCAGCGCCTGGCTGTAATGCACGCCCTCCCGCTCGGTGGCCACGAATTCAAGTTCGGCGTTCTTGGCGCTGCCATAGGCCAGCAGCAGCCAGGCCACCGGCAGCAGGAAGGCGGCCGAAATGAGGGTCATCTTGGCCGGGAAACGCAGGCCGCGCATCAAAGCGGCACCGGGCCGCCACAGGGGGGAATTGACAAAGCTCATGCTGGATCGGATGGGACGAGGGTGGGGTGAAGGTGGGTCACAGGCTGCAGGTGAATCCCTGCTTTTGCTGACACTTTGTCACAAGACTCCCTCCGCTTTCCTGACATCCGTCAAGAACAACCGGAAACCCAGCCTCGGTCACGGCGCCGGGCTCACGCCACCAGGCCGCGCCGGGTCACGGCAAGGCCAGTGACGCGTGCGGCAGACACCGGGACCGGTCACCGCACGCATCGGCAAACAGACCGCCATAATGTCCAGAAATAACAATTTGTGACCAATGGGATTGAAATGGCAGCCAAGTCCATGCGGCCCCAGGGCCGACGCAGCACCTTGCTTCGACTCGCCTTGCCCCTGGTGCCGGCCCTGCTGGGCCGCGGTGCCGCCGCCGGCCAACTGCCAGAGCCTGCCGGGCCGGTGGTGCTGACCCTGTCGGGCCGGGTGGGCCAGCCCAATCAAGGCGCGCAGGCCGTGTTCGACTTGGCCATGCTGACGGCGCTGGCGCAGCGCCGCTTCAGCGTCAAGACGCCTTGGGACCCGCGCCCGGTCTCGTTCGAAGGCCCGCTGCTGCGCGAGGTGCTGCAAGCCGCCGACGCCCGCGGCACCCGCCTGACCCTGGTGGCCGTGAACGACTACAAGGTGGAGATCCCGACGGAGGATCTGGCGCACTGGGACGTGGTGCTGGCCCTGAAGATGAATGGCCAGGCCATTCCGGCGCGCACCAAGGGCCCCCTGTTCGTGGTCTACCCCTTCGATGTGGCGCAAGGCGCGTTGCTGGAGCAGTTCCGCGACCGCTCGATCTGGCAACTGGTGTCGATACGCGTCGATTGACCCACACCACGCACAGGGACACGGCATGACATCCAGCGCCAGCGAGCACGGCCCGTCGGGGCAGACCGAACCGGGTCGGGGCTTGTCGCTGCGGGTCTCGATTGCCACTGTGGTGGTGTTCTCCATGCTGCTGGTGGCCGTGGTGGTGATTGCCACAGGGTGGGCCGGTGCCCGAGCCAACGCCATCGACACCGCGGCCCGCATGGCCACCGACGCCGGCAAGCTGGTGGGCGAGCGGGCCAAGGGCCTGCTGGAGCCGGCCAAGTCCACTCTGCGCCAACTGACCTTCGACCCCATCACCACCGCCCGCACGCTGGAGGCACGGCTCGAGCGCATCCATGTGCTGTCGGAGGAACTGGTGGCCAACCCGCTGCTGTCTTCGGTCTACGTGGGCTATGAGGATGGCGCCTTTCTGCTGGTGCGCCCGCTGGATCAGCCGGCGCAGCGCAAGCTGTTTGCCGCACCGCCCAAATCGAACTTCATGGCCCAGTCACGCGCCCGCGACCGGCAGGGGCGCTGGCAGGGCGAATACCTGTTCTTCGACACGGCCCGCCAACTGCTGGAGCGCAGGGCCATGCCCGACTACCGTTTCGACCCTCGCACGCGCCCCTGGTACCAGGAGGCCCAGACCACCGGTCAGCCCTCCTTGTCCGAGCCGTATGCCTACTTCACCACCCAAGAGCTGGGGGTCACCCTGAGCCAGCTGAGCCACTCGGGGCAGGCCGTGATCGGCCTCGATGTGGTGCTGGACCAGCTGAGCCGCTCGCTGGCCGATCTGCGCGTGACGCCGCATGCGCGGATCGCCCTGGTGAACGCGCGCCAGGAGGTGCTGGCCGACCCGGACCACCCCCACGCCAGCCAGTCGAGCCAGGGCGCGCCACGTTTTCGGCGGGTGCAGGAGCTGGGCGAGGCGGGGCTGAACGCACTGCTTGAACAGGCCACCCAAGCCAGCCCGCCCTCGGGCCTGGGCCAGGCCCGCTTGCTGAAGGTTCAGGGCCACGAGCTGCTGGGCGTGGTGCTGCCGTTTGAAATGTGGTCCGACCAGGGCATGCGCCTGCTGGTGACCCTGCCGGTGGAGGAACTGCTGGGCGATCTGACGGCCAAGCGCCGCCGCATCGTGTTCATGGTGGTGCTGCTGGTGATTGCCATGCTGGCCCTGAGCTGGCCCATGGCGGCGCGAATCGGTCGCGGCATTGAAGGCCTGACCGACAAGGCCCGCTCTGTGGAACGCTTTCACTTCACGCAGGTCACGCCGCGCCGGTCGGCCATCAAGGAGGTCAACGAGCTCGCTGTGGCGATGCAGGGCATGAGCCAGACCATCGAGAGCTTTCTCAAACTCAGCCACCAGATGGCCACCGAGCCCGAGGTCGAACACATGCTTGACCAGGTGCTGCAGCAACTGGTGCAAGCCACCCGCAGCCATGCCGGCGCGGTGTACCTGTGGGACGAGGCCGCGGGCTGCATGCAACGGGCGGCCACCCACGGCCCGGCCACAGCCGGCTTCGAGCCCCGCCTGGCCGGGCCTGGTACAGCCGCCCCTGGCCCGGTCGGCGAGCAACGCAGCGAGTTGCTGCTGCAGGGGCGCCAGGGCGATCGCCAGGGCCTGCTGGTGCTGCTGCACCAAGGTGACGACGGCCACGAAGACCGGGCCTTCCAGCACTTTGCCCAACAGCTGTCGGGCATGCTGGCCGTTTCCATCGAAACCCGTCAGCTGATCGACGCCCAGAAAAAGCTGCTCGATGCCGTGATCCGGCTGATGGCCGACGCCATCGATGCCAAAAGCCCCTACACCGGTGGGCACTGTGAACGTGTGCCCGAATTCGCCATCCAGATGATGGACCAGTTGCAGGCCGATACCCGCGGCCCCTACGCCGGGTACGGCCTGAACGAACAAGAGTGCTATGCCTTCCAGTTGGGGGCCTGGCTGCACGACTGCGGCAAGGTCACCAGCCCGGAGCACATCGTCGACAAGGCCACCAAGCTGGAGCTGATCGGCAACCGGATCCATGAAGTGCGGCTGCGTTTCGAGCTGCTGTGGCGCGACGCCGAGATCAGCTGCTGGCAGGCCCTGGCCCAAGGTCAGGACACGGACGTGGCCCATGCCACCCTGGCCGCACGCCAGCAGCGCCTGCAAGAGGACTTTGCCTTTGTCGCCGCCTGCAATCTGGGCAGCGAAGCCCTGAGCGACGATGCCGTGGCCCGCCTGCAGGCGCTGGGGGCCCAGACCTGGCAACGCCACTTCGACGACCGCCTGGGTTTGTCGGTTGAGGAGCTGGACCGCCTGCAAAAAGCCCGCCCCCAGGCCCCGCCTTTGCCCACCCCCGAACCCTTGCTGGCCGATCGGCCCGAACACTGCGTCCCCTGGGGTGAGCGACGCCCCCCGGTGGAAAAAGGCGCCCCGGGCAATGTTTACGGCTTTGACATGCCGCTGCCCCTGTACAAGCAAAACATGGGGGAGCTGCACAACCTGTCCGTGCGCCGCGGGACCCTGACGGAAGAGGATCGCTTCCGAATCAACGAGCACATCGTTCAGACCTACACCATGCTCAAGGCCCTGCCCTGGCCCCAGGCCCTGAGCCGGGTACCCGAACTGGCTGCAACCCACCACGAACGGCTCGATGGCCAGGGCTACCCGCGCCGACTGAAGGCCGACCAACTCGGCCTGCCCGAGCGGGTGATGGCCCTGGCCGACGTGTTCGAGGCCCTGACAGCGGCCGACCGCCCTTACAAGACGCCCAAGCCTCTGAGCGAAACCCTGAACATCATGGCCCGCATGTGCCGTGAACAGCACCTGGACACCGAGTTGTTCCGGTATTTCCTGCGCAGCGGGCTGTGGCAGCAACTGGCCCACACCTACCTGCAAGCCGCACAGATCGATCGGGTCGATCTGGCCTCGATCGAAGCCCAGCTGCCCGCACGGTCCTGACAGGCTTGGCCGACTCCGCCACGGGCTTAAACCCGGATGCGCGGTGCGAAAATAGCAGTTCGTAGGGCGAAAAATGCCTTACGTCAAATACACTTGCCCAAAATGAACGTTCCAGCCAACGCCCTGCGGGTGATCGAGTTCCTGATGCAGAGGACTCCCACCATGATCGCCTATTGGGATCAGGCGTTGCGCTGTCACTATGCCAACGACGCCTACAAGACTTGGTTCGGCGCCGACCCCGAAAAGATGATCGGCATGACGTTGATGGACCTGCTGGGTCCGGAGTTGTTTGCACTGAACGAACCGCATGTCAAGGGCGCCATGGCCGGCCAGGAGCAGACCTTCGAGCGGGTCGTGCCTGGGCCGGACGGCGTGCGACGCAACAGCCTGGCCAAGTACATGCCCGACATCGAAGATGGCGTGGTACAGGGCTTTGTGGTGACGGTCACTGAAATCACCCAACTCAAGCAACTCGAAGAAGCGCTGGCGCGTGAGACAGCCATGCGCAAGGACATCGAGTTGCGTGCCCAGGAGCTATCGGCCCTGCTGGTCGAGCGCAGTGAAATGCTGGACGTGCTGGCCCACGAAGTGCGCCAGCCCCTGAACAACGCGTCGGCCGCGCTGCAAAGCGCCCAGGCCGCCATGATCACCATGGCGCCCAGCGGCCTGAACCAGCGGCTGGAACGGGCCCAGTCGGTGCTGCAGCAGGTGCGCAGCAGCATCGACAACACCCTGGCGACGGCAGCGCTGCTGGCGGGCCCCGGCAAGTTGAACCGCATCGACATGGACATCGACACCTTTGTCCAGGTGTGCATCCAGGACCTCGGCGAAGCCGACCAGAGCCGAATCCAGGTGGACCGGCAGACCGCCACCCGCACGGCCTCGATGGACCTGGGCCTGATGCGACTGGCACTGCGCAATCTGCTGCTCAATGCGGTGCGCCACAGCGCACCCGACACGCCCATCGTGGTGCGTCTGGCGGACTCCGATGCCCCCCTGGCACTGCTGATCGACGTGGTCGACCAGGGCACCGGATTTGACCCGCAGGTGTTGCCCCACCTGTTTGAACGCGGTGCCCAGGGCCGCCAAAGCCACGGGGGCCGCGGCCTCGGCCTTTACCTGGTGCACCGCATCCTAGAAATGCACGGCGGACAGGCCTGCCTGCTGCAGCACTCCGCTGCAGGCTCGACCCTCCGCATGATCTTGCCCCCTCAGGAAGACGAATGAACATGCTCAGCGATACCACCGTCATCACGGACGCCCAAACCCCCGCACCACTCCACGCGCCGGCCGCATCCGGCCAGACGCCCGCGCCCCCCCTGCCGACTTCGCTGGCCCTGGTGGAGGACGACCTCGAATACGCTGAATACTTGGCCCAGTACCTCAGCGAGCAAGGGGTCAACGTGCACCGCTATGGCGACAGCAACGACCTGCTGGCCGACCGCACGCCTTACGAATATGGCTTTTACCTGCTCGACCTGACCCTGCCCGGCGTGGACGGGGTGGAGCTGATCCGCATCCTGCGCAAGCGCACTGCCGTCGGCATCATCGTGGTCACCGGGCGGCGCGACAACGACGTGTTCGAGCGGGTCATGGAGGCCGGCGCCGACATGCACCTGAGCAAGCCGGTGCGCTTCGAACAGGTGACCATGGCCATCAAGGCCGTGCAACGCCGCAGCAGCCCCAACCCGGTTCAGAACCCGGGCCTGAGCTGGAGACTGGACACCTTGCAGGCCGAATTGCTCGCCCCCGATGGAACCCGCATCGGTCTGAGTGGGACCGACATGGCCGTCATGGAATGCCTGCTCGAGGCTCAGGGCGCCGTGGTCAGCAAGAACACGCTCAACGAGCGCCTGGGCCGCCCCCTGACCGAGGGCCCGGACAACGGCCTCAACGCCACCATCTACCGCCTGCGCCGACGCATCGAACAAGCCACCCCGCTGCACGTGCCGCTGCACAGCCAAAGCCGCAAGGGCTACCAGTTCAGGGCGCCGCTGGTTCGAGTGTGAGCCGACCTGCTCGGTCGCCGACGGCTCGGTGCCGAGCACCTGTCCACTTTTGGTACAAATGACGAAGCACAACAAAAATCAAACATAAAAATCATTTTCTCGATGGGCGGTACCTATGATGGGCATTGAAAAGCCCATTGAGTGTCATCCGTGAACTGCACCGGATGACCTCGCCCTCAGAGGCTTTCAGTTTCTGATTGCTGTCACACCTCAAGAGCATCATCGTCGGCGCGATGCCATCGCTGTCGGCCACATGAAAAGCCATTTGAGAACCTATTCGAGAGGTGTTGATGAATCTTGCGCATTGGTCGGTTCGTGGCCAGTTGACCCTGGCATTCGGCGGCTTGACCGCCCTGGTGCTGTTGATTGCCGGCCTGGCCATCCAGGCTCTGGGCGCCTCCAACGCCGACTTTGAGGCCTATGTGAATGGCGTCAACCGACGGGCCAAGCTCGCCGAAGAGGTGCACAAGGCCGTGGCAGGCCGGGCCATTGCGGCGCGCAATCTGGTGCTGGTGACCCAAGCGGCCGATCTGGAAGCCGAAAAAGCCTTGGCCCAGGCTGCACACAAGGCGGTGGGCGAGCACCTGGCCCAACTCAAGGATCTGGTCAAAGCCGCCGACGTGCCCGCCCAGCCACGCCAATTGGTGGCCGACATCGACCAGATCGAGCAAGCCTACGGCCCGGTGGCGCTGGGCATCATCGACCTGGCCCTGAAAGGGCAGCACGAAGCGGCCGTGCTCAAGATGAACACCGAGTGCCGCCCACTGCTGGCACGCCTGCTGGGCAAGACCGAGGAATACGCGCAATTGACCGAAAAGCGGGCGCAGGCGATGGTGGCTGAATCTGAAGCCCACTACACCCGACAGCGCACACTGATGGTCACGACCGGCCTGGCGGCCCTGCTGGGCGCGGCCCTGGCCGGCTGGCTGATCACCCGACGGCTGACCCAAGCCCTGGGGGCCGAGCCGGCCGAACTGGGTGAAGCGGCGCAACGCGTGGCCAATGGCGATCTGGGCACCCCACTGGCCAAGCTGAGCCAGGCGCCCGAAGGCAGCGTGCTGGCCTCTCTGGGCGCGATGCAGGCCAGCCTGGTGAACATCGTGCAACAGGTTCGTTCGGCCTCCGAATCGATTGCTGGCGGGGTGACGGAGATCTCCACCGGCAACACCGACCTGAGCCAGCGCACCGAAGAGCAGGCCAGCGCCCTGCAACAGACCGCCGCCACCATGGACCAGTTTGGCGCCACCGTGCGCAACAACGCCGACAACGCCCAGTTGGCCAACCAGTTGGCGAGCAATGCCTCCAGCGTGGCGAGCCGCGGTGGCCAGGTGGTGTCACAGGTGGTGGATACCATGAAGGGGATCCACGACAGCTCGCGCAAGATCTCCGACATCATCGGCGTGATCGATGGCATCGCCTTCCAGACCAACATCCTGGCGCTGAATGCAGCGGTGGAGGCTGCCCGTGCCGGCGAACAAGGCCGAGGCTTTGCCGTGGTGGCAGGTGAGGTGCGCACCCTGGCCCAGCGCAGCGCCAGTGCGGCCAAAGAAATCAAGACCCTGATCGGCAACAGCGCCGACCAGGTGGCCCAGGGGGCCCAATTGGTCGAGCAAGCCGGCAGCACCATGACCGAGGTGGTGCAGGCCATCCAGCGCGTGAGCGACATCGTGGGCGAAATCAGTTCGGCCAGTGCCGAGCAGAGCTCGGGCATGGGCCAGATCAGCCAGGCCGTGAACCAGCTAGATCAGACCACCCAGCAAAATGCCGCCCTGGTGGAGGAAAGCGCCGCCGCTGCCCAGAGCCTGGAGAACCAGGCCGCCCAACTGGTCCAGACCGTGGCCGTCTTCAAGTTGGGATCGGCAGGCACCCGTGTGACAGGCCCGTCGGCAACGCTGCCGCGTCACTCGCCACATCACTCGCCGCATCATCCAACACAACGCCCCCCGGCGGCGGCCCGCTTGGCATCCGGCAGGCCCGCCACGCAGCGAGTGGCCCTGGCATCGACACCGACTTCGTCACCGGCCCCTGCCCTGGCCACCACCCGCAAGGGCCAGGATGACTGGGAGAGCTTTTGAACGCAGCCCGGCCGGGTCGGGCCGCGTCGCAGGGCCGGGCCTTGGGTGTGGCCCCGACTGTGAACACCGCATGAAAAAACCCACCGGGCGCAGCGCAAGCTGCATCCGGTGGGTTTTTTGTTGAAGGACGCGCTCGTCAGGCCTTGACGGTGCCCAGCGCGGCGTTCAGCGTGGCGCTGGGGCGCATCACGGCATCCAGCTTGGCGAAGTCTGGCTTGTAATAGCCGCCGATGTCGACCGGCTTGCCTTGCACCGCAGCCAGTTCAGCCACGATGGTCTGCTCGTTGTCGGCCAGGGCCTTGGCCAGCGGCACGAACTTGGCCGCCAGGGTGGCGTCTTCGGTCTGTGCGGCCAGTTCCTGGGCCCAGTACAGGGCCAGGTAGAACTGGCTGCCGCGGTTGTCCAACTGGCCGGTCTTGGGCGACGGATTCTTGTTGTTGTCCAGCAGCTTGCCGGTGGCAGCGTCCAGGGTCTTGGCCAGGATCTTGGCCTGGTTGTTGCCCGTCTTGATGCCCAGGTCTTCCAGACTCACGGCCAGGGCCAGGAACTCGCCCAGCGAATCCCAGCGCAGGTGGTTTTCTTCGACCAACTGCTGCACGTGCTTCGGAGCCGAGCCGCCGGCACCGGTTTCGTACATGCCGCCGCCGGCCATCAGGGGCACGACCGACAGCATCTTGGCCGAGGTGCCCAGTTCCATGATGGGGAACAGGTCGGTCAGGTAGTCACGCAGGATGTTGCCGGTGGCGCTGATGGTGTCCAGGCCGCGGATCACGCGCTCCAGGGTGTAACGCATGGCTCGCACCTGACTCATGATCTGGATGTCCAGGCCGGTGGTGTCGTGCTCATGCAGGTACATCTTGACCTTGGTGATCAGCTGCGCCTCATGCGGACGGTACGAATCCAGCCAGAACACCACGGGCATGCCCGAGTTGCGGGCACGCGTGACGGCCAGCTTGACCCAGTCGCGGATGGCGGCGTCCTTGACCTGGCACATGCGCCAGATGTCGCCGGCTTCCACGTTCTGGCTCAGCAGCACTTCGCCAGTGGCCAGGTCGGTGATGTTGGCCACGCCGTCCTCAGGAATCTCGAAAGTCTTGTCGTGCGAGCCGTATTCTTCGGCCTGCTGGGCCATCAGACCCACGTTGGGCACCGTGCCCATGGTCTTGGGATCGAAGGCGCCGTGCCACTTGCAGAAGTTGATGATCTCCTGGTAGATGCGGGCAAAGGTCGACTCGGGCATCACGGCCTTGACGTCCTTCAGGCGGCCATCGGCGCCCCACATCTTGCCGCCGTTGCGGATCATCGCGGGCATGGAGGCGTCCACGATCACGTCGTTGGGCGAGTGGAAGTTGGTGATGCCCTTGGCCGAGTCGACCATGGCCAGCTCAGGACGGTGCTCGTGGCAGGCGTGCAGATCGCGCTTGATCTCGTCCTGCTTGGATTGCGGCAGGGTGGCGATCTTGTCGTACAGGTTGGCCATGCCGTTGTTCACGTTCACGCCCAGTTCCTCGAACAGCTTGGCGTGCTTCTCGAACGCGTCCTTGTAGAAGATCTTCACGCAGTGGCCGAACACGATGGGGTGCGAGACCTTCATCATGGTGGCCTTGACGTGCAGCGAGAACATCACGCCGGTCTTGTGAGCGTCTTCGATTTCCTTCTCGTAGAACTCGACCAGCGCCTTCTTGCTCATGAACATGCTGTCGATCACTTCACGATCCAGCAGCGAAACCTTGGGCTTGAGGATGATGGTCTTGCCGCTCTTGGTCAGCAGCTCCATCTTCACATCACGGGCGCGGTCCAGTGTCATGGACTTTTCGCCGTGGTAGAAGTCGCCGGCGTGCATGTGCGACACGTGGCTGCGCGAAGCCTGGCTCCACTCGGCCATGCTGTGCGGGTTCTTGCGAGCGTATTCTTTGACGGCCTTGGGGGCGCGGCGGTCCGAGTTGCCTTCGCGCAGCACCGGGTTCACGGCCGAGCCCAGGCACTTGTTGTAGCGCAGGCGGATGGCCTTTTCTTCGTCAGTCTGGGGGTTTTCCGGGAAGTCGGGCAGCTTGTAGCCCTTGGACTGCAGTTCGCGGATGGCGGTCACCAGCTGGTTCTGCGAGGCGCTGATGTTGGGCAACTTGATGATGTTGGCGTCTGCCTGCAGGGTCTTCTTGCCCAGTTCGGCCAGCGTGTTGGGCACGCGCTGCTCTTCCGACAGGAACTCGGGGAACTCACCCAGGACGCGGCTGGCCACCGAGATGTCGCTGGTGACGACGTCCACGCCCGCCGGGGCCGTGAAGGTGCGGATGATCGGCAGGAAGGCACTGGTCGCCAGCAGCGGAGCTTCGTCGGTCAGGGTGTAGATGATGGTGGGTTGCTGGGTACTCATTGCAGATCTCAAGAAGTGGTGCTGGACAAACGCCACCGGCCCCGTCAAAGACTTGGCCGGCAGTCACTGAAGAATGCTCCCCGATTTTGCTTGCTGGGGTCTGACCTCTGGGCAATTTTTTGCAACGGAATCTCACAATGCGAAATTTCATACCCTTCGTGGGCGTTTTTTTGCTTGTGCAGTGCAGCAATTCAACCCCGCAGACCCCTCCGGAGCGCCCCCACCTGACGCTTGGCCTGGGCCGGTAGAACACCCCCGCAGAGGCCCGGCGTCAGGCCCCGCGAGGCGCGTCTGGCGTTCCCGAAAAAAACCAGCGCCCGTAGATACCCGTGAAACGCCCCCGCTGCGCCCAAACCGCGCGTTTATCGCGCAATTCAAGGAATCCCCTGCTTCCGCCGCCTGGCGAGGCCTTCTAGGCTTGCGCCCATGTCCTTGGTCCGTGTGTACGAAACGGCCATCGACCCGCCTTCAGAACCTCAACCGGAGACCGACATGACCCCCTTGCGCACCATCCATAAAGCCACCCTGCTGGGCGCGCTGCTGACCGCTGCCGCCCTGGCCCAGGCTCAAGACAGCATCAAGATCGCCAACCTGGTCGAGTTGTCCGGCCCGGGCACCACCGCGGGCACCCTGTTCAAGAACGGGGTCGAGTTGGCCATCAAGGAGATCAACGCGGGCGGCGGCATCCTGGGCAAGAAGATCAGCTACACCACCGAAGACACCCAGAGCAACCCGGGCGTCGCCAAGGGCCTGACCCAGAAAGCCGTGGACAACGAGGTGTTTGCCATCTTCGGCCCGGTGTACTCGGGTTCGATCATGGTGTCGATGGCCGAAAGCAAGCGCGGCGAGGTGCCCAACTTCACCGGCGGCGAGGCCGCGGCCATCACGGCCCAGGGCAACCCCTATGTGTTCCGCACCTCGTTTGGCCAAGCCGTGTCGTTTCCGAAGCTGGTGCGCTACGTGAACAGCAAATCGCAGAAGCTGGCCCTGATTTACGTGAACAACGACTTTGGCAAGGGCGGGCGTGACAGCCTGATCAAGCTGCTGGAGGGCTCGCCCACCAAGCTGGTGGCCGACATCTCCACCGACGCCGGCCAGGTCGACTTTTCGGCCGCCGTGCTCAAGGCCAAGCAAAGCGATGCCGATGCCGTGCTGATCTACACCAACGAAGAAGAATCGGCCCGCGCCCTGCGCGAATTGCGCAAACAGGGCTGGAAGAAGCCCATGATCGGCGAGACCACCCTGACCGGGCAAAAGGTGATCGAGCTGGCTGGCGATGCGGCCAATGGGGCCGTGGCCCACGTGGGCCTGACCATCGATGCGCCCCAGTTGAAGGCCTTCGGAGCCAAGTACAAGGCCGAGTACAAGTCGGAGTCGGACCACAACGGCATCAAGGGCTACACCGGTGTGTACATCCTGAAGGCGGCCATCGAGAAAGTGGGCAAGCTCGACCGCAAGGCGGTGGCGGCAGCCCTGCGCGGCGGCTGCTTCACCACCAAGCAGCAGCCCAACATCCTGATGGACGTGTGCTTTGACGACAAAGGCGAGCTGGACCGCGAAAGCTTCCTGGTCGAGGTGAAGAACGGCAAGGCCGAAGTGGTTCAAACCCTGCCGCCGCTGCGCCAGAAGTGATCGCCTGCCCGGCCGGGCCCTGGGCCCTGGCCGGGGCTTTTCCCTTGTCTGGACCCTCCGATGACCGACTTTCTCCAACTCTTTCTGAGTGGCCTGTCCACCGGCAGCATCTATGCGCTGGTGGCCCTGGGCTTCACCCTGCTGTGGCAGGCATCCGGCACCATCAACTTCGCCCAGGGCGAATTCGTGATGCTGCCGGCCTTCATGATGGTGGCCATGCTGCAGGCGGGCCTGTCTTTGTACCTGGCCTTTGCGATCGCCATCGTGCTGTCGTGCCTGGTGCTGGGCTGGCTGTTCAAGCGTGGCCTGGTCGACCCCCTGTTCAAGTACGGGATGATGCCGATCGTGGTGGCCACGATCGGCTTGTCGATTGCCCTGCGCAACGGCGTGCGGGCTGGCTACTCGGCCGAGCCTCAGCCCTTCCCGCAGGTGTTTCCGGACGTGGTGTTCGACGTGATGGGGGTCACCCTGTCGGGCAGCGACATCGGCACCTTTGTGCTGGCCATTGCCCTGGTGCTGGTCACGCAGGCCTTCCTGGCCAAGACCGTGACCGGTCGCGCCATGCAGGCCGTGGCCCAGAACACCGAAAGCGCCGCTGTGCTGGGCATCAACGTGCCCCGCATGATCTTCTACACCTTTGCCATCAATGCGGTGCTGGCCGCCGCTGCGGCGCTGCTGGTCACGCCGACCTACCTGGCCAAGTTCGACATGGGTGAAGGCCTGGGCAACAAGGCCTTCTTCGCCGCCATCATCGGCGGCTTCAACAACAGCCGTGGTGCCCTGCTGGGCGGGCTGATCGTGGGGGTGTGCGAGAACCTGGCTGCGGCCTACATCTCGCCGGCCTACAAGGATGCGGTGGCCCTGGTGATCTTCATGGTCGTGATCCTGTTCAAGCCGCAGGGCCTGCTGGGCCGCAAAGAGGAGCGCAAGGTATGAAAAAAGCGCAACTGATCTTCGGCATCGCGGCCCTGGCCGCGATGCTGGTATTGCCCGGTTTCCTGAAAAACTACGGCATCCACCTGTTCACCACCTGGCTGGTGTTCACCATTGCCACCATGGGGCTGAACCTCACGGTGGGGTATGCGGGGCAGAAGTCGCTGGGCCACGCGGCCTTCTTTGGCATCGGGGCCTACACGGTGGCCATCTTGCTCAAGGCCGGCATCAGCTTCTGGATCGGCCTGCCCGCGGCCGCCCTGCTGTGCTTTGCAGTGGGCCTGCTGCTGGGCTTTCCGGCCTTGCGTGTGCAGACCATCTACCTGGCCTTTGCCACCCTGGGCTTCAACACCGCTCTTTGGTTGGTGATGCGCAATGAAGAGTGGCTGACAGGGGGCACCTTCGGCATCAACGACATCGCCCGCCCCGGCCTGGACGGCAACCTGGCCTATTACTACCTGGTGCTGGCCTTTGCCGTGGTGCTGGGGGCCTTGTTGTGGGGCCTGCTGCGCTCGCCCTGGGGCAAGGCCTTCACGGCCCTGCGCGACAACCCGATCCGGGCCGAAAGCCTGGGGGTGGACATCCGCAGCTACACGCTGATGAGTTTTGCCATTGGCGCCGTGTACGCCGGCATCGCCGGGGGCTTGTATGCGTCGCAGGTGCAGTTCATCGACCCCGCCACCTTCACCGTGGGCTCGTCCATCATGATGTACCTGATGGTGGTGGTGGGCGGCCCGGGCTACTTCTTCGGCCCGCTGCTGGGCTCGGCCGTGGGTGTGATCCTGCCCGAGTGGCTGCGCTTCGCCCAGGCCTGGTACCTGTTCGTGTTCGGCGCCGCCGTGGTGTTGCTGATGATCTGGCTGCCCGATGGGTTGCTGAGCGTGCCCGAGCGCTTGAAGGCACGCCGACAGTCCCGCGAGGAATCGGCCGCCCGGGCCGCCAAAGCCGCCAGCGCCGCGTCAACCCAGCCGAACGGAGGTCAGGCATGAACCCCATGAATCAGCCCTTGCTGCAAGTCAGAGGCCTGAAGAAGGCCTATGGTGCGATCCAGGCCGTGGGCGGTGTGTCGTTCGAGGTGCGCCCCGGCGAGATCTTCGGCGTCATCGGGCCCAACGGCTCGGGCAAGACCACCTTGTTCAACAGCATGCTGGGCCAGATCACGCCCGACGAGGGGCAGATCCTGCTGCACGGCCAGGACGTGTCGCGCCTCGGGCCGCTGGCGCTGAGCCGGCGCGGCGTGGGCCGCACCTTCCAGACCCTGCAGGTGTTCGGCAAGATGAGCGTGCGCGACAACCTGATCGTGGCCGCCCAGGAACACCAGGGCAGCCTGCTCAGCCGCATGTTCGCGCCCAGCGATTCGGGCCTGGGGGCCCGGGCCGACGCGCTGATCGACCAGTTCCACATCCGCCACGTGGCGCACAAGAAGGCCGGCGAGCTGAGTTACGGCCAGCAAAAGCTGGTCGACATCGCGATGGCGTTCATGAGCGAGCCC
This sequence comes from Curvibacter sp. GW821-FHT01G03, assembly GCF_059422285.1. Lineage (NCBI taxonomy): Bacteria > Pseudomonadati > Pseudomonadota > Betaproteobacteria > Burkholderiales > Comamonadaceae > Curvibacter > Curvibacter sp. GW821-FHT01G03. The sequence goes on along the minus strand of NZ_JBWKWP010000012.1, from coordinate 14,617 downwards.
GACCTGGTGCTGCTGGACGAGCCCTGCGCCGGGGTCAACCCGTCGCTGGTGGGCGGCATCAGCACCCTGCTCAAGCAACTCAACCAAAGCCGCCGCGGCAGCTTTGTGGTGATCGAACACAACATGGATTTCGTGATGGACCTGTGCCACCGCATCATGGTGATGGTGGAGGGCCAGGTGATGGCCATTGGCACACCGGCCGAGATCCGCGCCAACAAACAGGTGCTGGACGCCTACCTGGGGAGCTGAACATGGCCACCATGCCCAACACAGAGGCCTGCATCACCTTTGACAAGGTGAGCGCCGGCTACAAGGATTTCATGATCCTCAACGACCTGTCCTTCCAGGCCCGGCGCGGCAGCATCACGCTGCTGATCGGGCCCAATGGGGCGGGCAAATCCACCGTGCTGAAGACCTTGTTCGGCCTGCTCAAGCCCCGCCAGGGCCAGATCCTGCTGAACGGTGAAAGCATCGGTGGCGCCAGCCAGAAAGAGCTGCTGGCACGTGGCATTGCCTTCGTGCCGCAGGGGCGCAACCTGTTCGGCCAGCTCAGCGTGTACGAGAACCTGGAGCTGGGGGGCATCACCCTGGGCATGAAGACCACCCACGAGCGCATTCCCGAGGTGCTGGAGTTCTTCCCCCGCGTGAAGGAGCGCCTGCACTCGCGGGCCGCCTCGCTGTCGGGCGGGGAGCAAAAGCAGCTTGAGATCGGCCGCGCCCTGCTGCTGCGCCCCAAGGTGATCCTGATCGATGAACCCTCGATCGGCCTGTCGCCCATGGTGGTGCTGGATGTGTTCAAGCTGCTGCGTCGCCTGGCCGAGCAAGGCACCACCGTGCTGATGGTGGAGCAGAACGTGAAAAGCGCCCTGGCGTATTCAGACGACGCGATCGCGCTGGAATCGGGCCGACTGGTGCTGCACCGGCCGGCGGCCGAAATTCTCAGCGATCCACACATGGAGCGGCTGTTCCTCGGTGGTGCACACACCACTTCACAGCCACTTGTGGCTTGATGCATGCCGCCAAAGATGCACCAAAATCAAAATAAACGCACCCACACAGGGATCAATGCACCAATTTGGTTCATCACTCCAAACCAATGTCAATCTGCGAATAAATATGGCAAAACCGGATTGACTAAGCACATAAAAATCGCTCAACACCCGTATTTGGCGGGCATAAGTATTGCAACCCCTTCAGAAGAGCCACTGATGCTCGAGAAGGAACGCCATGCCAGCCAGCCCACTGACCACTGCCCAGACCGAAGTGTTCATGCCCCACATGCGGGACGTGGGCCGATGCGAGCGCTCTCTGCAAGAACTCAACCTGATGTGGCGCATCATCGAGGCCTCGGCCAAGATGAACTGCCCACAAGAGGCTCGCGCCATCCTGCCCACCATGGCGGCCACCCGCAGCAGCTTTGCAAAACTCGAAAAGGAGCTGGTGCGCAGCCTGGTGCAGGAGAAGGTGAGCCACGTGCTGACCGAGATCGGCACCAAGGCCCAGTACGTGATCGACATCGTGGTGCGCAACCTGTACGAACGCACGGCCGATGTGGGCTTTCTCGCCACGGACCGGGAACTGTGCAGCTTCGTGGCCGGCCAGCATGATGAACGCGGCCGCATCTACCATCGACTGTGCGAGTACCGCAGCAAGTACACGGTCTATGACGAAATCATCCTGCTGGACACCGCCGGCAACGTGCTGGTGCAAATTGACCCAGCAACACCACTTGAACACAGCAGCGATCCGCTGATCCAACAGACCCTGGACAGTGACGGCTACATCGAGACATTCCGCGCCAGTGACCTGCGGCCCGGCAAGCGCAAGGCCCTGATTTACTCGCGTCGCATGCACCACCCCGACACCGGCTCGGTGATCGGCGTGTTGTGCCTGTGCTTTCATTTCGAACACGAGATGCAGGGCATCTTTGCCTCACACGGTGACCTGGCCCGACGCAGCAACCTGCTGCTGCTCGACGCCAGCCATGAGGTGATCGCCAGCGCCGACCCGCTGTGGGTGCCCGTGGGCGCCCAGGTACCGGTGAACCTGGAGCACGCGCCCCAGTTGCGCCTGTTCGGAGGCCGTGAGTACCTGGTGCGCACCTTCGGCGCCGAGGGTTACCAGGGCTACCCGGGCCCGACGGGTTGGCTCGGCCAGGTGATGATCCCGCTGGACGTGGCTTTCGGACACAGCGAGCGTGATCTTCTGAGCAACCTGGACCCCGCCCTGCTCAACGGCCTGCTGTCGCATGCCGACACCTTCTGCCCCCCGTTGCACGACATCATGATGGCGGCGCGGCACATCCAGCGCATCGTCTGGAACGGACAGGTGATGACGGCGGGGCAGACCGGCGATCTGCTCAAACTCAAGACCGTGCTCGACCAGATCAGCGAGACCGGCAATCGCAGCAACGAGTTGTTTGAGCAATCCATCCACGACCTCTACCAGACCGTGCTGGCCTCGTCGTTGCAGGACGCCGAGTTCACGGCCCATCTGCTGGTCGACCTGCTGGACCGCAACCTTTACGAACGTTCGGACGACTGCCGCTGGTGGGCCCTGACCCCCGAGCTGCGGCAAGGCCTGGCCCATCCTGAAGGCGACACCCCCGAGCGCTTCGCCACGATCCTGGGCTACATCAACCAGCTCTACACCGTGTACACCCGCCTGGTGGTGTATGACCGCCAGGGTTGCATCATCGCGGCCACGGGTGAGGGCGGCACCGAATGGGTCGGGCAGGCGGTCTCGTCGGAGTCCTTGTCCAAGGTGCTGACCCTGAGCAGCCCTCAGCACTACCATGTCAGCCCCTTTGAGGCATCACCACTGTACGAGGGGCAGGCCACCTACATCTACCACGCGGCCATCCGCCACCCCGAGCACGAGGACCAGGTGGTGGGGGGCATCGGCATCGTGTTCGACTCTGGCCCCGAGCTGGTGAACATGCTGCACAGCGGCCTGGGCGGGCGCGACCAGATGGCGGCGGCGTTCGTCGACCGCCAGGGCCGGGTACTGGCCAGCACCAGCGAGCTGCATCCGATCGGATCCCAACTCGACCTGGCGGCCGCGGCCTTGGGGATGGACAACGGACAACACCTGTCGCGGGTCACCACCCACCAGGGCCAATACGCCATCGAAGCCTGCTCGGTGTCCAGCGGCTACCGCGAGTTCAAGACCAGCGATGGCTACCGTGAGGACGTGATCGCCGTGGTGTACCGCCACTTCGGCGAGGTGCGCTCGACCCAGACCCCGACCAGCACCCGGGCGTATTTCATCGAGCACGACCCGGCGCAGACCAGCGGCCTGGAATTCGCCACCTTCTTCAGCGACGGCAACCTGATGGCCCTGCCCGCCGAGTGCGTGCAAGAAGCCGTGTCCTTTGCCGAGGTGCGCACCACCTCGATGGGCTTGCGCACGGCGCAGATCGGCATCCTGGGCCTGCGCGCCGACCAGGCGCCCCTGGGCAAGGCCAGCTTCATCTGGGTGTTCGACCTGGGCGAGCTCATGCATGGCCGGCGTTCGCGCACCACCCCCACCAGCCAGGTGATGATCTTGCGCCACCGCGACCAGGCCCTGGGCCTGCTGGTGGACGACCTGCACGCCGTGACCCAGTTCAACCCCGCCGACATCGAGCCCAGCCCGCTGGCCCTGCTGTCCGAGTCCATGCTGACCACCGAGGTCATCAAGGCCAACCAGGGCCGCCTGCTGATCCAGGCCGTGAACGCGCCCCGGCTGTTCGACTGGCTGATCGACGGGATCGAGCCACCCGGGCCAGCCGCCGCTCGACCGCGCCAGGAAGCCGATCTCTCCGAGGAGGCCCTGGAGGCCCTGGCCGACTGAGGAGAACCTTCAACTCACCGGGAACGCGTTGCATGGCGCCATGGCGCAGCGGCCGTCACCGCCGCAGTGGCGTAGCCGAAGGGGCAGAACATCGGCAGTGTCTCGTCCGCCGGGCTTTGGGGGCAGGCATGCCAAGCCTGCGTTGGTGCAGCCAGCCGAGACCTGATCACCTCGTCGATTGCTTCAGTCACCCTGCGGGCCGCCGCACCAACACCGCCTGATTGAAGGTGTTGCCACGACCGGTTGAATCCACCCATTGCGCCGAGGCGGCTGGCCTTGCGAGGGTGTGGCCTGTCGGGCCGACGCCGTGCCCAGCAGGGCGGCAGCCCCCTTACTGCAGCAGTTGCCGCAGCACGTAGGGCAGTATGCCGCCATGCCTGTAGTAGTCGGCCTCAATCGGCGTGTCGATGCGCAGCCTGACCACCACGGTCTGTTGGCGGCCATCGGCGTGATGGATCACCAGTTGAGCCTCGCTCTGCGGCGCGAGGTCTGCCGCAGGAAGCACGTCGATGAACTCCTCACCGGTCAGGCCCAGCGTTTGCCAACTGTCCGAGCCCAGGAATTGCAAGGGCAACACGCCCATGCCGACGAGGTTGGAGCGGTGAATGCGTTCAAAGCTGCGCGCCACCACCGCCTTGATCCCCAGCAGTTGCGTGCCCTTGGCCGCCCAGTCGCGGCTGGAGCCTGTCCCGTACTCTTCACCGGCCAATACCACGGTGGCCCGCCCCTCGGACTGGTACTTCATGGCCGCCTCGTAGATGGCCATCTGGGTGGCCTTGCCCGTCACGTCACGGTACAGCGTCAAGCCCCCCTCCTCGCGCGAGCCATCGGACTGGGCGGGAATCATCAGGTTCTTGATCCGCACATTGGCGAAGGTCCCGCGCACCATCACCTCATGGTTGCCACGGCGCGAGCCGTAGCTGTTGAAGTCTGCTTTTTGCACACCATGGGCCAACAACCACTGGCCTGCGGGGGAGCTTTCCTTGATGGAACCGGCGGGTGAAATGTGATCCGTGGTGATGGAGTCGCCGAACAGCGCCATCACGCGCGCGCCCTGCACGGCGTAGGAAGGGTGGGGGCGGTCCTGGCCCGCAGCCTCCTGCAGCTTGAGCTGAAAGCCGCTGAAGAACGGCGGCTCGGCGATGTAGGTGCTGGCAGGCCAGACATAGGTGGCGCCCGTCACGCCATGAATCTGCTCCCAGAGTGGGCCTGGCACCGATTTGACTTTCTCGTAGTTCGCACGAAAAGCCTTTGCATTCATGGCGCACGCCATCAGCGCCTCGATCTCATCGCTGCTCGGCCAGATATCGCTCAGGTAGATGTCCCGCCCCCCCAGACCCTGGCCCAGGGGCTGGGTCAGCAAGTCGCGGCGCACCGTGCCCACGATCGCATAGGCGACCACCAACGGTGGGCTGGCCAGAAAGTTGGCCTTGATATTGGGGTGGATGCGCGCCTCGAAATTGCGATTGCCCGAGAGCACGGCGGAGCACACCAGGTTGTTGTGGGTGATGGCCTCATTGAGTTCGGGCGTCAGATCACCCGCGTTGCCGATGCAGGTGGTGCAGCCGTAGCCGACGACCGAAAAGCCCAGCGTTTCCAGGTAGGGCAACAGGCCCGCCTCGGCCAGGTATTCAGTGACCACGCGCGACCCCGGCGCCAGGGAGGTCTTGACGTGCGGCGACACTCGGAGCCCGGCCTCCACCGCCTTCTTGGCCAGCAAGCCGGCCGCCAGCATCACGCTGGGGTTGGAGGTGTTGGTGCAGCTGGTGATGGCGGCGATCAGCACATCGCCGTTGGCAACGCTGCCGCTCAGGTTTGCGTCGGGCCCAAGCGCCGGCGCCTCGCTCTGCATGGCCGCGCTTTCGCTGGCAGGGCCCCCGATGCGGAAACGCTGGCCCAATCGGTCCAGCGGCTGATTGAAACCGTTTTGCGCCGCAGGCGCGCCAAACAACTCATCAAACGTGGCCGAGACCTTGCCCAGCTCGATGCGGTCTTGCGGCCGCTTGGGCCCGGCCACGCTGGGCACCACCGTGTCCAGTTGGAGGCGCACCACCTGGGAGTAATCAATGTCCCCCGCGCTGGGCACACCGAACAGCTCCTGGGCACGAAAGTAGCGCTCGAATGCCTCGATCTCGTCCTGGCTTCGACCCGTGCCACGGAAGTAATCCAGGGTCTTCTCATCGACCGGAAAAAACCCCATGGTGGCACCGTATTCCGGGGCCATGTTGCCGATGGTGGCACGGTCCGGCAGCGTCAATGTGCGGGTGCCTTCGCCAAAGAACTCGACAAATTTGCCGACCACCTTCTCGCGGCGCAGGATGTCGGTCACGCAGAGCACCAAATCGGTGGCGGTGACGCCCTCGCGCAGCTGCCCGGTGAGCTCAAAGCCCACCACGTCGGGTGTCAGAACATACACGGGCTGCCCCAGCATGGCGGCCTCTGCCTCGATGCCGCCCACGCCCCACCCCACCACACCGATCCCGTTGATCATGGTCGTGTGGCTGTCCGTGCCCACCAGGGTGTCGGGGTAATAAACCCCGTCCTGGGTCTTGTGCACGCCTCGCGCCAGGTACTCCAGGTTCACTTGGTGCACGATGCCAAAGCCGGGAGGGACCACGCCGAAGGTGTCGAAGGCCTGCATGCCCCACTTCATGAACTGGTAGCGCTCCTTGTTGCGCTGGAACTCAAGCTTCATGTTCAGATCCAGCGCGGTCTTGGTGCCGAAGTAGTCGACCATGATGGAATGGTCCACCACCAAGTCCACGGGTACCAGCGGCTCGATCAACTGGGGGCTCTTACCCAGTCGCGTGGCCGTGCTGCGCATGGCGGCCAGGTCAGCCAGCAAAGGCACGCCCGTGAAATCCTGCAAGACCACGCGCGCCACCACGAATGGGATCTCGTCCACACGCTCGGCTCGCGGTGTCCAGCGGGCCAGTTGCTCCACATGCTCACGCGTCAGCTTTTTGCCATCGCAGTGGCGCAGCACCGACTCCAACACGATGCGCAGCGACACAGGCAAACGCCGGATCTGTGGATATTGCTTGGCCAGTTCAGGAAGCGAGAAGAACTGCCCCACCGACCCATTCGCCAGGGCAAAGGACTGGAGGGTATTTTCGAATTCGTGACGCATGGAGAGACTCCTGGGTGAAACGCAGGGAACAGAGCTTGCCCGTGAAAACCGCAGTGCATGACCCGGCTCTCAGGCGGCAGGTGGGCGCTGGATGGCCAACCCATGGTTCTGGTGTTGCGCAGGATTCATTTGGCCCGTGCTTGACTGTAGCCGGGAACGGTTCCACGGCCCAATCCAGGTCCAAAGGCCCTGTTGGGCTGGGTCTATTCAGAAGCCGGAGACAAAGCACACGCCCATCCAGCAGCCCCTGCGCGGGACACGCAAGGCGATGGCGTGACGGCCGGACAGCTTGTGATGGCCCGATCAGGCCTGGGCCTGTCGGCGCCGCGCCACCCGCTGCCGGTTGAGAATGCGCAGGCGCTCGGGCACGGCGGCCAGCAAGGCCGCCCCTTCCCAACGCAGACGACGCCCCAGAGACCAGGCCGGGTCGGCCAGCACCACCGGGGCCGTGAGTTCGCTGTAATGCCGGCGCCCGGCCAGCTGCATGTGCGAGGTCTCACGCGCCAGCGTGGTGTAGCGCAGGCCCACCTGTTGCGCCACGATGCTGCGGTGCGGGTGTTGCGACAAGGCCGGGGCCAGGGCCTGGGTGTAGGCGATGGGGCCGGTGACGCGCAGCACGCCCATCTTGCCCACGCCTTCGCGCAGCGGTGAATACTGCTCGATGCGCTGCAACACCTGGTGCAGCACCGCGGCCAGCAAGGGGTGGCGTGGCGCGGCAGCCAGGAACCACTGGATGTACTCGCCGCCCACGGTGTCGGCCAGCTCGGGGTGCACGGTGTCGCCACCGTCCCCCACGAGGTATTGGTCGTCGGGCTGAAGCAGCGCATCGAGCGGCCCTAGCAGACCGCTTTTCTGGTCGAAGTAGACACCGCCCATCACATACAGCGCAAAGTAGCGGAACAGATCGGCCCGCGCCGGCCCGTAGGCCGGGTTGAGCCGCTGGTAGGCCGCCTGCAGCCGAGGCGAACCCCAGGCCTGGATGAATTCAGCCTGGCGCCGGTCGTCCATGATGAGCTGCTCCCAGCCCGGGTTTTGCGCCTGCAGTTGCTGCAGGTTGAGCTGGATCGATTCCGGCAGTTGCCCGGCATCGGGCACGCAGTGGAAGATCTTGCGGCTGACCCGGCCCGCCGCATCGGGCAGAGGGGCGTGGGTCAGATCGTCGGAGTCCGGGTGGGGGCGGGTCATAGCGCCGTGATTTTGGCAGCTTTCGACCCCGTTGCCGCCCACCCGGCCCAGGCTGCTCAGGCGTTCATCACGGCCACGGAGCGGGTGTTGAGGTAGGCCTCCATGGCCTCGGGGCCGCCTTCCGAGCCGTAGCCCGAATCCTTGATGCCGCCGAAAGGCATTTCGGCCGAAGGCATGGCCGGCATGTTGACCCACAGCATGCCCACTTCCACCTTGCGCGAGAGCAAGTCGGCGTTCTTGAGCGAGCGCGTGAAGGCATAACCCGCCAGTCCGAAGGGCAGGCGGTTGGCTTCGGCAATCGCGTCTTCCAGGGTGTTGAAGCTGCGGATGGCAGCCATCGGGCCGAAGGGCTCGTCATTGAACACCTTGGCGTTGAGCGGCACGTCGGTCAGGACGGTGGGCTGCCAGAAGTTGCCCGCCTCACCGATGCGGGCACCGCCGTAGGCCACGGTGGCCCCTTGTTGCACGGCATCCTGGGTGAACTCGGCCATGGCGGTCACGCGGCGCGGGTTGGCCAAGGGGCCCATCTGCACGCCCTCGTCCTGGCCATTGCCCACCTTCAGCGACTGGGCGTGCGCCACCAGGGCGGCGGCAAAGTCCTTGGTGATGCTTTCATGCACCAGGAAGCGGGTGGGCGAGATGCAGACCTGGCCCGCATTGCGGAACTTGGCCGCGCCGGCCGACTTGACGGCCAGGGCGATGTCGGCGTCCTCGGCCACGATCACCGGAGCGTGACCACCCAATTCCATGGTGACGCGCTTCATGTGCTGGCCGGCCAGGGCCGCCAGTTGCTTGCCCACCGGGGTGGAGCCGGTGAAGGTGATCTTGCGGATCACCGGGTGGGCGATCAGGTAGCTGGAGATCTCGGCCGGGTTGCCATAGACCAGGCCCAGCACGCCCGCAGGCAGGCCGGCGTCGGCAAAGGCACGGATCAATTGCGCAGGCGCAGCCGGGGTTTCCTCAGGGGCCTTGACGATCATCGAGCAGCCGGTGGCCAGTGCCGCGGCCAGCTTGCGCACCACCTGGTTGATGGGGAAGTTCCAGGGCGTGAAGGCGGCCACCGGGCCGACAGGGTCCTTCAGCACCATCTGGCGGATGGCCAGGTTGCCGCGCGAGGGCACGATGCGGCCGTACACGCGCAGTCCTTCATCGGCAAACCACTCGATGATGTCGGCCGCCGCCATGGCTTCGACCTTGGCCTCGGGCAGGGGCTTGCCCTGCTCCTGCGTCAGCAGCGCGGCAATGTCGCCGGCGCGCTCGCGCATCAGGGCGGCAGCGCGGCGCATGACCTTGTTGCGCTCGATGGCCGGGGTGTCACGCCAGAGGGCAAAGCCATCCTGGGCGGCCAGCAAGGCCTGGTCCAGGTCGACCCGGCTGGCATGGGCCACACGGCCGATTTCCTGGCCCGTGGCCGGGTTGTTGACGGCCAGGGTCTTGCCGTCGGCGGCGTCCAGCCATTGGCCACGGATGAAGAGTTGGGTGTTGGGGTAGGTCATGTGCGGCTCGGGATGATGCAGGTTCATGGGAAACAGAAAGCCGGCCGCCCAAGCAGCAGCGGGGCCCGCACCAGGCCGGCCCGCTCACCCGACAAGGGGTGCACGCTTCTCGCAAGCTGCTGAGTATGCCGGCTTGCCAGCATTTCTGCAGGCAGCAACCTCCAGCCTGATCAGGCTTGCGTCTGGTCAAGGGTTTTCGCGCCATTTCAGACATAGGGTCAATCAATAAGACGAATGGCGTGTGCACCGGATAATTTCGGCCAACCCCCACCCCACCCCGCAGGAGATCCCATGCCGGAGACCTTTGAACACTTTCGCGACCAGTCACTGGCCCAAGGCTTCGCCGAGGTGCTGGAGCGGCGCTGGCAACCCCAACAAGTGGTGCCCATGCACACCCACCCCTTCGAGGCCAAGGCCTTGGTGACCGAGGGCGAGATGTGGTTGACGGTGGGGGGCGAGACCCAACACCTGCAGGCCGGCGATCGCTTCGAGCTGGCCGCGGACGTGCCCCACGATGAGCGCTATGGCGACCAGGGCGCGGTGTATTGGGTGGCGCGGCGCTGAAGCCCGAGTGCCATGAAAGCGCTTGAGCTGCTGCGACAGCACAGGCCAGATCACGTCGCCAGGCCCATCAACCAACTCTTGAAGGTCTGCAAAGCCGGCAGGCGGGCCGCATCGGGCGGGTAGACCAGGTAATACCCCTTGGCATAGCGCCAGGTCTGCGAGGACAGGCGCATGAGTCGCCCGGCCTGCACCATGTCTTCCGCCATGTAGGGCGGTAGAAGCACCACCCCCAGCCCGGCCACGGCCGCGTTGAGGGCCATGGACATGATCTCGAAACGCGGCCCGGAGCGGCCCGGAGTGGCCTCGATCTGCTCGGCCCGAAACCACAGCTCCCAGGCATCGGGCAGGGTGTGATGGTGCAACAGGGCACTGTCGGGCGTGGTGGCCGAGAGGCGAGTGCCGTGGCGTGCCACCCACGAGGTGGCGGCGTAGGGGGCCAGGTCCAGCGCGGTGACAAAGTCGCTGCAAAGACCAGGGCGCTGGCCGTCACCGAACTCAAGCGACGCGTCGATGGCCCCCGACTTGAAATCTGCCGGGCCCACGCGCGTGCTCAGGCTCAGCGTGATCTCGCCGTGGGCGCGGGTGAAGGCGGGCAGCCGCGGGATCAACCAGTACGCCCCCACCGAGGCCCCCACCGACAGCGAAAGCTCGCCACCGCGACCCTTGAATGCCGTGACATGAACAGTGGCCCGCTCCAGGCGACGCAACAGCGGGGTGATCTCGTCCAGGTAATAGCGCCCGGCATCGGTGAGCAACAGGGATTCGCGGCGCCGGGTGAACAGCCGAACCTCCAGACGCGCTTCCAGGGCCTGGATCTGGCGGCTCACGGCGCCCTGGGTGAGGTGCAGGTCTTGCGCCGCCGCCGTGAAGGATCCCAGGCGGGCGCTGGCCTCAAAACACAGCAGGGACATGGTGGAGGGGGCACGGTACATCAGGATCCATCCATGAAAAATGCACATACAACGTGCATCAGATAGGGAGTATCTCCGCATGGATCAAAAAGATGCATGAGAAAAAGACATGCCAGGATCAGAAAACATGGTTTGTCGGCACGGATCGGCATCCCTAGCATTCACCGTCATCAGCCCACTCAACCCTTTCGGGAATGCCACGATGAATACACCGCTTTGCCCCTCCGCCCGGTCTCGCCGCCGCTGGCTTGAGTCCGTCACGGCCGCTTCGGTCAGTGCCTTGCTGCCCCTGGAGCTGCGGGCGGCGACAGGCTATCCGGACAAACCCATCCGGCTGGTGGTGCCTTCGGCAGCAGGGGGATCGCCGGATGCGGTCTGCCGCCTGCTGACCCAGGAGCTGGGCAAGGGTTTAGGCCAGCCCTTTGTGGTGGACAACAAGCCCGGCGCCAGCGGCAACATCGGCATGGCAGAGGTGTACCGATCCTCGCCCGATGGCTACACCCTGGGCTATGCCAACGTGGGCACACTGGCCATCAACAAGGCCCTGTACGCCAAGCTGCCCTATGACCCGGATGCACTGGTGCCGGTGGGCCTGATCGGCTTTGTGCAGAACGCCCTGGTGGTTCGCAAAGATCTGCCGGCGCAAAGCGTGGCCGAGCTGATCGCGCTGGCACGCAGCAAGCCTGGCGTGCTGAGCGTGGCCTCCAGCGGCAGCGGCACCACCGGCCACCTGAGCGGCGAGCTGTTCAAGACCCTGACCCAGACCGCCATGACCCATGTCCCCTACAAAGGCAGCCCCCAGGCGATCACGGACCTGATGGGGGGAATGGTCGATCTGATGTTCGACAACCTGAGTTCGATCCTGCCCCACATCCTGGCAGGCCGGGTGCGCGTGCTGGCCGTGACGGGGGCCGCACGCAGCCCGCAACTGCCGCAGACCCCGACGGTGGCCGAGGCCGGCGTGAAGGGCTACGAGACCGTGGGCTGGGGCGGCTTCGTGGCGCCACCTGGCACGCCCCGGAGCATCGCAACGCTGCTCAACAAGGCGATGAACGAGGCCCTGAGCCAGCCCTTGATGCTGGAGAAATACGCAGCCATCGGTTTCGAGCTGACGCCAGGCCCACCCGATCGACTGAGCGAACGGGCACGCAAGGAATCGCCCCTGTGGGCCGACCTGGTCAAGCGCTCTGGCGCCCAGGTGGGATGAGGCCGCCCATGTTCGATCTGATCATTGCAGGTGGCAGCGTGGTGGATGGCACAGGCGCCGTCCGCGTGCGCGCCGACGTGGGGGTTGTCGACGGGTACATCGCCGCCGTCGGCGACCTGGAGGGCCGGGCCGCAGCCACGCGACACGATGCCCGCGGCCACATCGTCTGCCCCGGCTTCATCGATGTGCACACCCACGACGACCGTTTGCTGCTGACCGAGCCTGAGGGCCCCCACCCCAAACTCACCCAGGGGGTGACCACCGTGGTGACCGGCAACTGCGGCATCAGCCTGGCGCCACTGTCCAGCCCCCAAGCCCCTCCCGCCCCCCTGGACCTGCTGGGGACAGAAGACTGGCGTTACGAACACTTTGCCGACTACCTGAGTGCCCTGGAGGCGGCTCGCCCCGCCCTGAACGCGGTGTGCCTGGTGGGACATTCCACCTTGCGGGTTCGCCACGTGCCGGACCTGCAACGGGCGGCCACGGCGCAAGAGGCAGAGCGCATGGCACAGGACCTGGCCCGGGCCATGGACGCGGGCGCCTTCGGCCTGTCCACCGGTTTGTACTACCCCCCGGCGCGTGCAGCCACGGCCGAGGAGGTGATTGCCGTGGGTGCTCCGCTGACCGCAGCACGGGGCCTGATCACCATGCACATCCGTGACGAGGCCGACCACATCGATGAAGCGCTGCGGGAGGCTCTGCACATCGGTGCGGCCCTGGGCATCGACACCGTCCTGTCGCATCACAAGCTCATTGGCCAACGCAACCACGGCCGCTCGGTGCAGACCCTGGCCACCGTGGACGCGGCGGCGCAGCGACAGGCCGTGTGCATGGACTGCTATCCCTACGCAGCGTCGTCGACCATGCTGCTGGCCCACCGGGTGAGTCAATCCCGGGAGGTGCTGGTGACATGGTCCGTCGGCGACCCCGGTGCCGCAGGCCGCTCGCTGTTCGAGCTGGCCCGGGAGCGCGGATGTTCCGCCGAATCGCTGGTGGACACCTTGTCGCCCGCGGGGGCCATTTACTTTGCGATGGACGAGTCGGATGTGCAGCGGATTCTGGCGCACCCCTTGACCATGGTGGGCTCGGACGGGCTGGCGCACGACGCCGTGCCCCACCCACGCCTGTGGGGTACCTTTCCTCGGGTGCTGGGGCACTATGCGCGCGAGCGGCGCCTGTTTTCGCTGGAGACCGCCGTGCACAAGATGACCGGGCTCAGCGCCCGCCGCTTCGGCCTGGGCGACCGGGGGCTGATCGCCCCCGGCCATGCGGCCGACATCGTGGTTTTTGACGAGGCCACGGTGGCCGACCGTGCCACCTTCGAGCACCCGACCACCCCCAGCACCGGGATCGAGTGGGTCTTCGTCAACGGCCACCTCGCCTGTGAACGCGGCCTCACTGTCCACGCCCATGCGGGCCAGGTGCTGCGGCGCCATCGGCCGGCCCTGAAACGGCCTCTTGAATGACAGGACACGGTTCATCGCTTATCTTTGAGGATGAAGCCGCCCTGGCCATGGGCACCTGTGTACCCGGGATGCCGGTGCCGCTCGTGGCCCGACAAGAAGGTGTTGCTGTCAAGCTCCAACGCATGCTGGGCAAGAAGACCTTGAAGAATGAAATTCTCAAGGATGCCGTGGGTTATTTCGGACGCCAAAAAGTGGGTTGCGCACTCGCCCTTGTTGCCCAAGGTCGACCGGTGACGACGAGTGGATCCAGGGGAGCCTCCAGCACAATGCCGAACTGAGCAGCCACGGCTACCGCCGAGCTTGTGCCCTCGTCACCAGGGACCGACGTGCGCAAGGGCTCCCTGTGGTCAATACCAAGCGGGCCTTGCCCAAGGGGCCTGGTTCGATGACCAGGCCCAGGTTCCAAACGCCTCATTGAAGGGGCGCTGACGAGAGATAGCGCCCTTATTAAAAGCATCTCCATGACGGAGCCAAGCATCGCTTTGGTCGTAACGGCAAGGTAGCTGACTTTCTACGCGCAAGTCTTCAGGGACGGACAGAAAGCGCGTTCAGCCGTTCAGCAATCTTTGCCGCACCAGTAGCGGCACAAGCTTCGTCGAGTTGACCGCCAGGTGCACCACCGACACCAATTGCAGCAAGGATCTCATCCCCTGATTTCAGCGCGACGCCACCTGCCAGCAGAATGATGTTGTTGACGGTTGTCATCGCCGGTCCAGTGGGTGTCTTGTTGATGCGGTCTGCCAGCGCAGATGTCGCTGTAGCACCGAAAACTGAATCGCCCCGGGTTTCGAGGAGGCTGTTTGGTTTAAGTCAGGCCACCATCG